>PACY01000036.1 GCA_002700405.1 Flavobacteriaceae bacterium
CAGGTTTATCAAAAATGCTAATTGAAGATTGGTTGCTTTTTAAATTATGCTCATAGGTAGGTTTTTCATCCCAATTATATTGTTTGTAATATTGAGCATATGAGTTAAGAATGTTTAAAAATAATATGAATATGAAAACAATATTTTTCACAGATATTGGTTTAAATTTGTAAGTGATTGTAAATATATTAATCTATTATTATGAAAAAAGTATTTTATGTTATTTTCTTTTTTGCATTAAGCCTAAATTCTCAAAACATATTAAATGAAAGAGAAAGAGCTGTAGTTGTTAATGAGATATTAAAAGACAGATTTGACAATCTTCTACCAAAATTAATGGACCGAACGGGTATTGACATGTGGATTTTAATTTCCAGAGAATATAATGAAGATCCTGTATTAAGAAATATGCTTCCTGCAGAGTGGCTAAATGCAAGGAGAAGAACAATTATTTTATTCTATAGAGATAAGGAAAATAATTCTTTAGATAAATTAGCTGTAGCAAGATATAATTTTGGTGAAAATATAATTTCAGCCTGGGATAAAGAATCAGAACCTAACCAATGGAAAAGGTTAAATCAGTTAATTGAAGAAAGAAATCCTAAGAAAATAGGCATTAATTTTTCAAAACATTTTAATATAGCTGATGGAATTGATAAAACTGATTATGATGAATTTATTGAAAATATTTCAAAATTAAATAGAGAAAAAATTGTTTCTGCTCAAAAACTAGCAACAGCTTGGATCGAAACAAGAACAGAAAGAGAAATGAATGTTTTTAGTGATATAGTTCAAATCACTCGTAATATTATAAATGAAGCGTTCTCTTCTGAAGTTATAAAGGTTGGAGTTACTACTACTACTGATGTTGAATGGTGGATGAGGGAAAAAGTAACAAAGATGGGATTAGAAACCTGGTTTCACCCCTCTGTTGATATACAAAGAAATGAAGAAGAAAACCAAGGTCATTTAAGATCATTTTCTAATAGGCCGGATAAAAAAATAATTCAAAAAGGGGATTTATTGCATTGTGATTTTGGCATTACCTATTTAAGATTAAATTCAGATTGTCAACAAATGGCATATGTAATGGAAGATGATGAAAAAGAAGTTCCAAAATTCCTTCAAAAAGCTTTTAAAGAAGGCAATAAATTGCAGGATATTCTAACTTCAAATTTTATAGAAGGTGATAGTGGAAATACTATACTGTTAAATTCTTTAAAGAAAGCTAAGGATCTTGGTTTAAGACCTTCAATATATACTCATCCGCTAGGTTCTTACGGGCATTCCTCGGGTCCAACAATTGGAATGTGGGACTCACAGTCAGGTGTTAAAGGAAATGGAGATTATCCTTTGTACAAAAACACAGTATATGCAATTGAGCTTAATATTACTAGTTATATTAATGAATGGAGTAGAGACATTAGAATCATGCTTGAAGAGGCTGGGTTCTATGGGGAAGATGGCTTTAGATATGTAAATCAAAGACAGACTAGCATTAGGCCTATATATTCAAATTAATATGGTTAGATTTATAAATAAATTAAATAATAATATATAAATTGCGTGAAATTTTAATCAAATGAGGGTCTTTATTAAATTTTTAATCTTTTTTTTCATTTTATCTTTCTCAATACAATCATTTTCGCAACAACTTTATAATGTTCAAAGGGGGCAAAGAGGCTATATTCCACCTCCTAAATATGAAGCATCAGCATATATTACTACCCTTGATGTATATGAGGAATTAAATAAAGTTTTACCTGTTTGTGTAACAACCTTTTCTTTAGATGAATTTGAGAGTCAAATTTTAAAAGGAATGCTATTAAAAAAATATGAATCATATAACTCAATTGTTTCAAATACAGATAATTCTAAAGAAGCTAGACAAGAACAATTAAAACAATTAGACATTGATTTTGTTAAATCATTAACTATTATTTTAACTCCAGATGAAATTACTACATATGTAGATATGGATTTTACTGATAAGAAAAAGGGTAAGAAAAAAAGGAAAAGAAGGAAAAAAGGACAATAAAAATTTAATAAATGATGAATAAAAACACAGTATTGGCTTGGGCTACATTTATAATGATATTAGTTGGTTTGTTAGTGGTCTCACTAGGTTTGTTTAAATATAAAGAGATTGCAGATATAGGATTTATATCTGTAGGTGTAGGGTTTTTTGCAATAGCATGGGTTTTTAATGCGTTGAAAGGAAGAGTATAGTTTTTAAAATTTCAATACCATTTTAATATCTGCCCTTTTATAAGGAGATCCTTCTTTTATAGGAATCTCAACAAACCCATATTTTTTATAAATATGTATAGCGTTTTCTAAAACTCTATTAGAATATAATATTAACCTATCTAACCCCATTTCTTTTGCTTTTTTGATACAATTGTCTAAAATTATTTGTCCAATTTTTTTTCCTCTATATTCAGGAGATACTGCCATTTTTGTTAACTCAAAACAATTTTCATCTTTAAGATACATAAGAGCAACAGTCCCTACAATTTTATTNTCATATTNTGCAAACAAAACTATNCCTCCAGATTCAATTATGAATTTTTTNGGATTTGAAAGCACCTCTTCATCATGCTTTTCTACATAGAANTATTTTTTTAACCATTCNACATTTAGCTCATAGAAATATATAGAGTATTCTTCTTTAAANTCTAATATTTTAACNGACATATTTATAAATAGATTTTTTAAAATTAATATTAATATATTTATTGGCTNAATAATACTACTTTATATGAATAAGTTAATAGAATGTGTTCCCAATATTTCTGAAGGGAGAGATCTGGAAATAATTAANTCAATTACAGAGGTTGTTGAGAANTGTGATGGAGTAAGNCTATTAAATGTAGATCCTGGGAAAGCNACTAANAGAACAGTTATCACTTTTATTGGAGAACCAGAGTCTGTTTTAGANGCTGCATATCAACTAATAAGTAAATCAAAAGAAGTAATTGATATGAGTTGTCATTNAGGAGANCATCCAAGAATGGGTGNNGTTGATGTTTGTCCATTAATACCTNTTTCTAATATTACAATGGANGAAACAGTAGATTACGCACATAAATTAAGNAANAGAGTAGGNGAAGAATTAGGAATTCCAGTTTACTGNTATGAGAANGCTGCTAAGAATAGAGAACGAATTAATCTTGCTGCTTGCAGATCTGGGGAATATGAAGGATTAGAAAAAAAGATATCTTCTAAAAATTGGAAACCTGANTATGGNCCTAATAAGTACAATTNATCNATAAAAAAANCTGGNGCTACAGCTATTGCTGCTAGAGACTTTTTAATTGCATATAATGTAAATATTAACACAACATCTACTAGAAGAGCTAATTCCGTAGCCTTTGATTTGAGAGAAGCAGGAAGAATTAAGAGAGAAGGTGGTAGATTAAACGGTAAAATTTTAAAAGATAAAAAAGGAAATGTTCTTCGTGAGCCAGGGTATTTTAAAAATCTTAAGGGAATAGGCTGGTATATTGAAGAATATGGAATTGCACAGATTTCATATAATTTAACTAATATAAATACAACTCCATTACATGAGGTGTTTGATAAAACATGTGAAAGAGCTCAAGCTAGAGGACTTCGTGTAACAGGATCAGAACTTATCGGATTNGTTCCAAAAAAAGTCTTAATTGACGCAGGAAGATACTTTTTAGAAAAGCAAAAAAGATCTTTGGCTATTCCAGATGAGCAGATTATACATATAGCTATCAAATCCCTAGGACTTGATGAATTATCAGAATTTAATCCTAAAGAGAGAATAATTGAATATCTAATAGAAACAAATAATAATCCNTTAGCANAAATGACAATCAAAGATTTTGCTAATGAGACTTCAAGTGAATCTCCTGCTCCAGGTGGTGGATCAATTGCNGCATATTGTGGNGTGTTAGGAGCTGCTTTGGCNACAATGGTTGCAAATTTATCTGCACATAAAAGAGGATGGGATGATAAATGGGAATTCTTTTCTAAATGGGGNGAAAAAGGAATTNCCTGCCAAAATAAATTATTAGATTTAGTTGATAAAGATACNCATGCATTTAANGAAATNATGAATGCNTATTCATTNCCAAAAGATAATGCTAANCAATTAGATTTAAGGAGTCAAGAAATTCAAAAGGCTACTAAAAANGCAATTAATGTTCCATTTGAAATTATGAAAACATCTTTTGACTCAATTGAAGTCATAATGAAGATGGCAGAAGAAGGTAATCCAAACTCAATTAGTGATGCAGGAGTGGCTATGCATTGCGCACGTGCAGCAATAATGGGAGCATTCTTGAATGTTAAAATTAATTGTAAAGAGTTAGATGATAAAAAATATGTTCAAAAAGTAGTTAAATCAGCTACTGATATTNTTGATAAAACTGATGTTTTAGAANAGAAGATCTTAAAAATAGTAGAAGATAAGTTATAGAATTAGTTAAGATATTANNTCTCCTTTTAATATTANTTTGTGTATTTGATTTCCTCCAAAATTATATGGAATNTCATCAATTGAGTTTATCTTATTTGTAATTATAAGATTGGCTATTTTATCTTTAGAAATACTGCCAACTTTATCTTCAAGCCCCATAGCATAAGCTCCATTTATTGTNGCAGCATTAATAGCTTCTTCTGTAGTTANTNTCATTTTAGTNCAAGCTGTAGAAATTACAAAGTTCATNTTTCCNCTTGGNGAAGATCCAGGATTNAAGTCNCTGGCAATAGCTAATGGTAATCCAGAATCTATTANTTTTCTTGCTGGNGCATAGTTAATTCCTAAAAAATAAGAACAAGTGGGTAAAACTACTGGAATNGTTGATCCTTCAGATAAAATTTTGATATCATTTTCTTCAAGAACTTCTAGATGATCTACTGATAGAGCATTATTNTCTACAGCTATTTTTATNCCTCCTAGAATATTNAATTGATTTACATGTATTTTAGATCTAATATTATNTTTTANTCCTTGTTTAANTATTCTTTCNGTATCATCNGTTGAGAAATANCCCTTTTCACAGAAAACATCGATAAAATCNATTAAATTATNCTTTNAAAATNCAGGTAACATTTTTTGCAAAACTAGATCTATNTANCCTTNTTTATCATCTTTAAATTCATTAGGGNAAGCATGNGCACCTAGGAATGTAGATTTAACCTGCATTTTAGAGTTCTCTTTAATTTTCTTAATTACTTGAAGCATTTTTAATTCTGATTCAAAAGTAAGGCCGTAACCAGATTTTATCTCAATTGCGCCAGTTCCTTGTCTAATAACAGACTCAATTCTCATTTTAGACTGATTGTATAAATCTTCTTTTGAAGTATTTTGTAATAATTTTGCAGAGTTTAATATGCCACCACCTCTAGCCGCTATTTGTTCATAACTAAGCCCTTTTATTCTGTCAATAAATTCTTTAGAACGATTGCCTGAAAAAACAATATGAGTATGTGAGTCACACCATGATGGAAGTACCATTCTGTCTTTAGCATCTATAACCTGATCAGTATTTATGTTTTTAAGATCTTGCATTTTTCCAAAATCATTAATTTTCCCATCTTTAATAAATAAATATGCATTATCTATTGATGGTAAAAAAGACATCTCTTCACCAGATACAAAAGAAATTTTATCAGTTCTACACTGAATTAATTTTTTTATGTTTTTTATTAATAAGGACATATCTATAATTAAACCATATCTTCTGGTTTAACCCAAGAATCATATTCTTCAGAGGTTAAATAGCCAAGTTTAATTGCTTCGTCCTTAAGGGAAGTTCCATTTTTAAATGCCTCATTTGAAATTTCTGCAGCTTTGTAATATCCAATTTTTGTGTTTAAAGCAGTTACAAGCATAAGTGAGTTATCAAGTTTAGCCTTTATTTCAGCTTTATTCGCAGTAATTCCAGATATACAATTAGTATTGAAGCTATTGCATGCATCAGCTAATAACCTAGCAGATTCAAGAATATTAGCAGCCATCATAGGTTTAAATACATTTAGTTGATAATGACCTTGAGCACCTCCAAATGATATTGAAGTATCATTTCCAATTATTTGAGCGCAAACCATAGTAATTGCTTCACATTGGGTTGGATTTACTTTTCCAGGCATAATTGAGCTTCCTGGCTCATTTACGGGTAGAGATATCTCTCCTATACCGCTTCTTGGTCCTGAAGCTAGCATTCTAATATCATTAGCAATTTTATTTAATGAAATAGCTAACCCTTTCAATGCATTATGGGTTTCAACAATAGCATCATGAGCAGATAATGCTTCAAACTTATTTTTAGCAGATTTAAAAGGTAAATTGGTAAGATCTCTTATTATCTCAGCAACTCTATCGCTATATCCATCTGGGGTGTTTATTCCAGTTCCTACAGCTGTCCCNCCCAGNGCAATNTCTGATAGATGATCCANTGANTTTTTAAGACTACTAATTCCATGTTCTAATTGAGATTCATAAGCTGAAAANTCTTGTCCTANTGTAATAGGNGTAGCATCCATNAGATGTGTTCTNCCAATTTTNACAATTGATTTNAANTCCTCTACTTTTAAACCAATAGAAGATTTTAGNTCTTCAAGAGCTGGAATAGTTTTTTCAANAATCAATTTATATGTAGCTATATGCATNGCTGTAGGGAAGGTNTCATTAGATGATTGAGACTTATTAACATCGTCGTTTGGNGNAANAAACTTNTCTCCTTTACCAAGCTCATTACCTAAGATTTGATGANATCTATTAGAAATNACCTCATTTANATTCATATTAGTTTGGGTTCCNGAGCCAGTCTGCCANATTACAAGAGGAAANTCATNATCCAATTTTCCTTCNAGAATTTCATCGCATACNTTAGANATAACNTGNGATTTTTCTTTATCAAGAATGCCTTTTTCTTGATTTGTTATAGCAGCAGCTTTTTTTAAGATAGCAAAAGCATATATTAACTCTANTGGCATTGANCCATCAGGTCCAATTTTGAAGTTATTTCTAGATCGTTCTGTTTGAGCGCCCCATAATCTGTTAGAAGGCACTTTAACCTCACCAATGGTATCTTTTTCTATTCTATAATCCATGATTGATTATATATATATGCAAATTTACGCATTTTAGTTGATTTGCTCTATTATTTTGCNAATTCTATAAAGTATTTTGTTGAAAAATTATTTTTCAATATTTAGTGATATAACTACCTATTATTATATCTTTGCAATAATATTTCTTATCTGAATATGTTTGAATTTGATCAATACTTAGGTTTTCTAGCATTTATGACAATTGTCTCTATGGGTTTTTGGTTAATGTTCTTAATGCTACTTGTTGTAATTCCNTANTGGGTTGTTGGAGCATTAATNGAAAGAATTAATGAGCTTCTAGAAGAAAGAAAAGCTAAAAAATAGCTCTATTTNTTAAAANTCAAAAGACCCGTCATCATAACTNTGTCTCTGTTGATTTCTANTCTGGTTTTTCTTTTGATTAAANCTGTAGNTAAAGTTTAANGTAAAAGACCTTCTTCTCCATCTCCACTCAGAATTATTATAAAAAGNNTCATTAAANGTCTCANTTCTCCATCCTCTTTGNTCTAAAAGNTCANTTATATTTAGGGTTAANGAANCCTTATCTTTAAATAGNTCTTTNCTGAAAGCTAAATCAATTGAAANATCCCCTTCACTTTTACTNACTGCNGTTTCAGAAGGACCTCTNANATTCATTCTAGTTTGCCATTCTATTTTTCCNGGAAGAGTTAATTTATTATTTAATCTATANCTCCAGCTTACATTTTCATTATCATAAACAATATCATTATAACTTCCCTCTACTTTATTGCTATATACATTAAAATTCGAGGATATATTCCACTTTCTTCCTTTTCTGTAAGATAGATTTAACTCAAAACCAAATCTTGTATTAGTTGATAAATTTATAGGGTATCTTTCAGTTATAGGTACATCAACACCATTTATTTCAGCAGTTTCGCCTGTTTGCTCANNTATAAAATTAAATGTATTTGTAGNCTTTTGATAGTAAGCAGAAGTGTTAATTGTAAAAGAAGACTTATACCTTTTTAAATATCCAAAATCAATGTTGTTAGAATANGTTGGATNTAAATTTGGGTTTCCTCTAAAAATATTTATTGGACTTACTTTAGTAGGGAAGGGGTTTATAAACCTTGACCAAGGTCTTCTAATTCTTCTATTANATCCAAAAGTTAATGTCTCATCTTCAGAAATTTCTAAACCAAAATTAAATGTTGGAAANAGNCCAGTTTCATTTTTNTTAGTAAAATCCTCAATAGTTAATTGATTGATATCTTTATTTGTGTTCTCAAGTCTTAANCCTACTAAAAAAGANTATTTATCCTCAANTTTTACNCCATANTGAGTGTANAAAGCACTTATNCTTTCCTTATATTGGAATAAATTACTTTGATTTANNTCTTCAACAGGAATANNNTTTTCATAATCATAAACTNTATAATCAGTNATATCATCATCTTGACTTANTCTAAANCCNGCTTCAAANTGNCTNTTTTCACCAATAGGATTNACATAATCACCNTGGATTANATAAGATTCNCTTTCTTGATTACTTTCAATTAATTCTTCAANAATATCATTTTCTGANATTANNNCATCTTCCCATTCTTTAGAATTATCATACTGTAAGTCAATAGTTAATTTATGTCCAGAATCATTAAANTTTCTTTCAAAATTTAAGTTATATTCCCTGTTAAAATCAATTTCTTTTTCATTTTCAACTTGCACTGTTTGATTTAAGATATCCCCAGTNCTATCTAATTCATCTAAGTTGTTCGTTTGTGAATCATCAGATTCAGACTGATTATAGAAAAAAGAACCTACAACTGATGTCATGTCATCTATATACCATTCCACACCATTATTGGTGAAAAAACTATTTCTATTTCTTTCGGTCTCCCTATTTTCTTCAAAGAATGTGCTAGGTTGATCACCATTATAATATTCTGAATAATTATAACCACTACCAGGNCTNAATCTATCACTAAATCCNGAAGAATTGAAAAANTTAATTTTNCCATTNCTATAATTTANATTTGATGAAAGTCCAGTTCTTTCNGGATAACCAATATTTGANCTTAGAGAGCCATTCAGACCTAATTTTTTATTNTTTCTAAGAATAATATTTATAATTCCACCACTTCCTTGCGCNTCATANCTTGCAGAAGGAGATGTGATNACNTCAACCTTNTCNATTGAATCAGATGGAAGTTGTTGNAGAAATTTCGAATCTATACCNACTAAACTTGAAGGTTTTCCATTNATTAATATTCTAGCAGCATCATTACCTCNTAATAANATATTNCCTTCTAAGTCTACAGAAACTGAAGGNATATTATCTAATACATCCCCNGCATTTCCNCCTTTAACTGTTAAATCTTGTCCAACAGTATATATTTTNTTATCTAGTTTAATTTCTACAGTTGTTTCTTCTGCAATAATNTCCACTGCNTCNAANGACTCTATATCCATAATTAAAGAGATAAGTCCAAGGTCTTTATTTTCATTAACACTAAGATTNTTAATNGTATAATTTTTAAATGAAATATATTCAANAAGTATATTATAATCCCCNTTTGATGNAGGAATATTAAAAACNCCATCTTTATCTGTNATNCCNCCNGTNACAACACTGTTTTCNTCANCTTTTAATATAGTCACAGTAGCATACTCTAAGGGNTCTCCACTTTCAGAGTCAATTATTTTTCCAAATACATTAAATTGATTTGTAAANTCNGCTCCNTTATAAGGATTTTGAGAAAAGGANAAGAATATGANAAATAGAAANNTGTAGATACTTAAAATAGCCTGTTTCATAAGATNTATGAATTATTTATTTTNTGCGAAGATATATTAAATTATTAAAAGAAATTATTAAAATATTAGACATTAACATTTCTTATATAATTTTTAATACGTTTTCAGGTGGTCTTCCTATAATTGCTTTATTATTTGACTCAACAATAGGTCGCTCAATTAACTTTGGATTATCTGATAATATTTGAATTATTTCATTATCAGTTAAGTCCTTATTTTTAAAATTATCTTTCCATAGCTGCTCATTTATCCTAACTAGACTAATTGGTTCTATATCAAGCTTAGTAATTAGGTTTTCAAGTTGAGTTTTAGATAAATTATTTTTCAGGTATTCTGTAATCTTAAATTTAACATTTTTGTCTTTTAGTATTTGAAGAGTTTCTCTGGATTTTCTACATCTAGGATTGTGGTAAATTATTTTCATTATTTATTTTTTTGCATTAAGAAAGATTTTAAAAACGGGCCAATATCGCCATTAAGAACATTATCTATATTGCCAGTTTCATGTGCTGTTCTAACATCTTTAACAAGTTTATATGGGTGCATGACATAGTTTCGTATTTGGCTTCCCCATTCAATTTTCATCTTTTCAGATTCTATATCTGATCGTTGCTTATTCTTTTTATTTAATTCAATTTCATATAGCTGAGACTTAAGCATCTGCATTGCTCTAACTCTATTATCGAGCTGTGATCTGGTTTCTGAACAAGAAATTTGAATTCCCGTCGGTTTGTGTACTAGTTGAACTTTTGTTTCAATTTTATTTACACTTTGCCCTCCAGCTCCACTAGATCTTGATGTAGTAATCTGAATATCAGATGCATTTATCTCTATATTAATAGAATCATCAATTAGCGGATAAACATATACCGAAGCAAAGCTTGTATGTCTTTTTGCATTAGAATCAAAAGGAGATATTCTAACAAGTCTGTGTACACCATTTTCTCCTTTTAGCCATCCAAAAGCAAAATCTCCTTCAATTTGCAGTGTTACAGTTTTTATACCTGCAGAATCTCCATCTTGTATATTTAATTGAGAAATTGAAAAGTTGTTTTTTTCACAGTACATAGAATACATTCTCATTAACATTTGAGCCCAATCACAACTCTCTGTTCCACCAGCACCAGCCGTTATTTGTAAAACCGCATTCATTCCATCAGTTTTGTCTGATAGCATATTCTTAAATTCCAATTCTTCAATTAATTCTTTTGTTTTGGAATGTAGTTTGTCTATTTCTGCTTCTGAAGATTCTCCAGTTTTATAAAATTCCATAAGAATTTCTAAATCA
>PACY01000037.1 GCA_002700405.1 Flavobacteriaceae bacterium
CTATGCCTGATCCAGATCCACTCCATCTATTTATCCCAGGAGAGCTATTATTTCTATTATTATCATTTCCTGCAACTTCTATTTCTTTCTTTGAGAAGGGTTGCTTTAATAAAAATGATGAGATTTCAAATGAACCTTTGTCTGCCATAATTCCATATTCAGTTCCATCACCTCCATCATGTTCATCAGTTTTTAGAACAACTTTTCCGTTAATTGAGTAATATGTTTCATCCTCAAAGCTAAAAACCTTTAGTTTGTTTTCTCCGCTATATTTATTGATTAAACTACTTTTAGTCCATGGCTTAATTTCTTTTGAAATTCCAAGAAATTTTTGAATAACTTTAAAATAGCCATCACTAGAAACAATAAATTGTGTATAATTATCCATATCCTTATAATTAAAAACTATTCCAGTGCCATCTAAATTTTTTCCAGATTTTTTATTAAAAGCCAGCTCAATTGAGTATGTTTTATCTGTGTCAATCATGTCTATTTCTTTTGTCACAAATATTCTTGAAGTCTGATCTATGTTAAGTGTGTTATCGTCAGATACAGCCCAGTTATAGTTAGTCCCATTCTTTTCCCAATCTTCATAGTTCCACAACCAATTTTCGAAATAAACTTTATCTCCACTACCATCTTTATTATACTCTAGCCGCTCCCCAGGAACCATATAATCGTCAGTGTATGATTGTTTTAGTTTTACCTCACCACTTTCATAATACCAAACAAAGTCTCCATAAGAGTCATTATTTTTAGAATATTGAATTGTGTTTAGGCTTCCACTTTCATAATAATATTTTCTTTCACCATTTAGAACACCATTAACATATGTTATTTCATTCTCGACATTTCCATTTTCGAAATATGTTGTCGAAACACCATCCTTTTCTCCATTTATATAATTTGCTTCAGAACTTATTGTTCCATCATCAAAATAAGAGACACTCTTGCCTTCTAGTTTTCCATTTTTGTAGAATTGAGAGAAGTCTACTTGACCATTTTTATAATAACCAATATTTTCTCCATCCCTTATTTCTAAAGCAGTGTTGTTTATATCTACATATTTTGAATAATATTTATTTTGTCTTTCACCTGTAATATAAAAATCTTGTATTAAGTTGTCTTTTACTTTATATGGACTTATAAAAGTAGCTAGTCTATAATATTCAGCTTCTTTTTTATCACTAATCAAATGCCAATCTTTATCATAATAAAGAGTTGTTGTAACATTTAATTCAGGTTTTATCCAGTTATTAAGACTATAGTCAATTTCTTTGATTGACCATTTATCCATGCCTATTTCAGCAGCTCTTTCCTTTGTAATAACGTCATATTCTAGTAAATACTGTATTTCACCAGTTCTAGAAGTTTTAATTCCTGAAAAAGGTTCTCCTAAGCTAAAGATCCCATAAAAAGAAGATCCATCTGGGCTTTCCTTTTTTCCACTTCCATGAGATTCGTAATAGAATTCACCCTCATATATACTGCCATTGAAATAAGTCTCCTTACCTAAGCCTAGTTTCTCTCCATTTATATAATTACCTTCATATTTGTAAATAAACTCATTATTAGAGAATTTTTCCATTACCCCAAATCCATTAATTTTGTTTTCAAAACAATCTCCTTTCCAAATTAAACTATCGGTAGCTTCTAAGCTATCTTCATAGACAAGACAATCTGAAGAGGTTTTTGTCCATCCTTCCTCTAATTGGATTGGTTGAACAGCAGTCTCTTTCGTTGTTATTTCACAACTAGTAAAAATTAAAAATGAGGCTAAGAAAAATAATTTACGAATCATAAGATGGGTCATTTATATAAAAATACGAAAAAAACTAAATAATTGTTTTTATAAGTATTATTATAGCAATACTTATAACAAATATTCCGAAAATATCTTTTAATTTATCTGAAGCTATTTTATCATTGAAATATTGACCAATAAATATACCTATAATAGACAGCGTTGTAAAGGATAATAAAAATCCCCACTCAATTGCTGATCCCCAGAATTCCACTGCACCAATAAATCCTATTAGTGATTTTAAAGAAATAATTGCTAGAGATGTTGCTATTGCNTGCTTCATNCGTAGTTTAGCTANAATTACAAGTATAGGGACTATAATAAANCCNCCACCAGCACCAACAAGACCTGTTATAAAACCAGTTAATGTACCTTCTGTTAAAACNATTAATTTNNTTGGTGCAATTNTCTTNATATTCTTTATTTTAACAATNGTTTTAGGAGATTTTTTAACCATAAAAANCCCNGCTACTAACATTANAANTGCAAAAAGAAGCATAATCATTTTTTCTTTAGTCAATATNATGAAATCNCTAGANNATATAATATCTGGAATAATTCCAAGNATATNCTTTTGTGTGATNTAAACAGANATAATTGCTGAAATAGAAAAGAACANTGTNGTNTCGTAATTAATAAGATTGTCTTTTAGGTTTTTTATTGATCCTANAAGNGANGTNGANCCTACAATAAATAATGAATANCCAGTTGCTAANACTGGATTAACTCCAAANATATATACAAGAATAGGNAATGATAATATTGATCCTCCACTACCAATTAATCCTAAAATTAGACCTACTAAAAAAGCACCAAAATATCCTAAANNNTGAATNGGNTCCACTACATTATTTATCTAAAATATNATGTTAATATAAGCNTAATAATTGAAATAATATATAGGTTTTAAATATCTTTATTAAATATATAATTTATTNNTTAGTGAAAAATNANCTNTTATTAGTTNCTTTATTTTTTANTNCATTNTTTATGTTTTCACAGGANGTNTCTATAAANATTATTGAGATAAAATCNTTAGATACAAATACTATTACTAANTCTAGNTTTTCATTAAATAAGNTTGAAGCAAAAGGNCTTACNAATAAAAAGAAAANANNNTTTTTTAATTACAATTTAGATTTTGATATNCTNTCTAAAGAAAANGTAATNGACATAACTAANTCAACTGANNTAGTTACNCCTACATGGATTATAAAACAAAAATTTAAAGAAGGAGGNNGAGATAATTCAAAATTTAAAGCAGATTATTCTCTNGGNAATATAGAGACGCAATCTAAATATATTATTATTAAATGTAGAGANCATGAATATGTTGATGGGGATAGAATTAGANTAATGCTAAATAATTCAATTATACATCCTAATATNTCACTAAGNTCNGTGTTTTATGTGNTTGATATAGATCTTGATGAAGGNTATAACAATATTGATTTTATTGCTTTAAATGAAGGNGATTCAAGNCCNAATACAGCNCAGCTTGTAGTNCTTGATGAAAANGGNGTNCAATTATCTAATAAAAAGTGGTTAATTTCAACAGGATATAAGGCACAGTTAGTTGTATATAAAAAGTGACCTAGCTATTTAGCATTACTGGCATTACAAGCATAGTTATCTCTTCACCTTNATCATAGCCGCTAACAGGTTTTAATATTCCAGCTCTATTAGGAAGACTCATTTCAAGTTTTATTTCATCAGATTCAATATTGTTAAGCATTTCTATAATAAATCTTGAATTAAAACCAATTTCAATATCTTCTCCTTTATAGTCGCATGTTAATCTTTCCTCTGCTTTGTTGCTAAAATCTATATCTTCTGCAGATACATTTAGTTCTGCACCTGCTAATTTCAATCTAACTTGATGGGTAGTTTTATTAGAAAATATAGAAACTCTCTTAAGTGAATTTAAGAATTGGGTTCTGTCAATTGTTAGAACATTTGGGTTTTCATTAGGTATTACAGCTTCATAATTTGGATAATTTCCATCTATAAGCCTACATACAATTATTATATTTTCTAATATAAATTTAGCATTAGANTTGTTNTATTCTATNGTNACTTCAAAATCTTCATCNATTATAGTTTTNAGAAGATTTAAAGGNTTCTTNGGCATTATAAATTCAGCTAATTCTGAAGCAGANACATCAGATCTNGTATANTTCACTAATTTATGCGCATCTGTTGCTACAAAAGTTGANTTTTCTTTAGATAATTGAAAAAACACCCCNCTCATTACAGGNCTTAAGTCATCATTTCCNGCAGCAAATATTGTACTATTTATTGCTTTTAAAAGTACTTTGCTAGAGACTGTAGCNNTAGANGGGTTNTCTAATGTAATAGCNTTAGGAAATTGTTCTCCATCAGCATAAGCTAATGTGTACTTTCCATGATTAGAATTNATTTCTATTATATTNTTNTCTTCAGCNGTGAATGTTANTGGNTGGNCAGGNAATGTTTTAAGTGTATCAATTAANAGCTTAGATGGNATAGCTAANCTNCCCTTACTTGTACTGTCAACTTCAATTGAAGAGACCATTGTNGTTTCTAAATCACTAGAAGTTANAGTTAGNTTTGAGTTATNTAAATCAAATAAAAAATGGTCTAATACAGGTATTGTNTTAGTNGCATTAATTACACCACTAAGNACTTGTANTTTCTTTAATAAAGNACTGCTAGATACTATAAACTTCATAGAAAAANATTAATAAAATTAATTTACACAAATATATTATAATCAGATAAATTACATAAATAAACTTATCAACATTNATAAGCTATTTTAAAAAANTTACAGTCACAGAATCATAAACTTTTAANCCTAATAAAGATGANGCTGTNCCAACATTCAATGGGTTGCTTTTATATATTGCAATTTCTAAATATTTAGANGAATTAAATAATGCCAAAGCTCTGCCTTCATTGCTTCTTTTTTCTTCATCTATAGTGAAATCAACAATTTCACTATAACTGTTAAATATCTTATTGAATTTATGGTTTCTTACAGAAATCTCAAATTTCCTGCCTTTGGCTGTTTCTTTAAAAAATGGTTGCTTTATATTAGTTACTACATTTCCATAATTATCTATATATAATACGGCTCCAATTATCTGGTTTTTATCATCATTTATAAATGGATTTATAGACTTAACTGATTTTATTTTTTTTATTCGCTTACCAATAATCTCTGGCTCACCTCCTTTAGCTAGATGACATGCAACTTTAGTAAATGTTTTAATGGCTGAGTTTTCAGATTCAATTTTATTATGGATATTAATCTCAAAAATTTCATCTGGATTAATATTATTACACACAATGCTCAAAATCCCGTTATCTGCACATATGAAATATTGACCATTAAGCTTTATAACTAAATGGGTGTTTTCAGCAGTTTTTTCAGAGTCAACACCAATAATATGTATGGTTTTTTCTGGAAAATGCTTATAGGAATTTTCAATCACATATGCAGTTTCCATTATATTAAAAGGTGAAATTTGATGAGTTATATCAACGATAGCTACTTCTGGAGTATCAGACATTATAGCTCCTTTAATTTTTGCAACAAAGTGGTCCTTTGTTCCAAAATCAGTAGTTAGTGTTATAATTGACATATAAATTGTTGATATTTTCTTAAAATATGTGGTTTAAAATTATGTATTTTTGGTATATAAATCTAATAAATCAATTCTATAATTTTATTTAAGTAAATTGGACGAAAGAGTAATTAAAATAGAAAAAATTGACCCAAAAGATTTATTTGGTCCTCAAAACAAATACATAAAATTCATAAAACTTAAATACCCGGAATTAAAAATTGTTGCCAGAGGAGACAAAATTAAAGCTTATGGAAAGAAGGATGATTTAAATGAATTTGAAAAAAGAATAAAGCAAATAATAAATTATTTTATTGAATACAATATACTCTCAGATAATGAAATTGAGATGTTATTAAATTCTTCTTATGAAAATATTAAAACTTCTAAGGATAGCCACAAACCTATTTTGCACGGAGTTAATGGTAGAGTAATTAAGGCTAAAACATTAAACCAAAGAAGATTAGTTGATTCTGTAAATAATAGTAACATGGTGTTTGCAATTGGGCCTGCTGGAACTGGAAAAACCTATACAGGAATAGCTTTGGCAGTGAGATCACTGAAACAAAAAGAAGTAAAACGTATAATATTAACAAGACCAGCCCTTGAAGCTGGAGAGAATTTAGGTTTTTTACCTGGTGACCTTAAAGATAAACTAGACCCGTATATGCAACCTTTATACGATGCATTAAAAGATATGATACCTTCGATTAAGTTAAAAAAATACATTGAAGATGAGGTTATTCAAATTGCACCTTTAGCATTTATGAGGGGTAGAACTTTAGACAATGCTTTCGTTATACTAGATGAAGGACAGAATACGACGCATTCACAAATGAAAATGTTTTTAACAAGAATGGGTAAGAATGCAAAATTTCTAATAACTGGCGATCCTGGTCAAATTGATCTACCAGGTAGGATAACTTCTGGAATCAAGGAAGCATTACTTATTCTAAAAGATACTGAAGGTGTTGAAATTATACACTTAAATGAGAGTGATGTAGTTAGAAACTCGTTGGTTAAGAAGATTATTGATGCATATAAAAACATTGAAAATCCTAATTAAGATTAATGAATAGTGCAATAATTAAGACAAATTTTAATTTTCAAGGTCAAACTGGTTTCTATAAAGGAAAGGTAAGAGATGTGTATAAGATAAAGGATGATTTGGTTGTAATGATTGCTTCTGACAGAATATCTGCATTTGATGTAGTTATGCCTAAAGGAATACCTTATAAAGGTCAAATTTTAAATCAGATTGCCACTCAAATGATGGGTCTAACTTCAGAAATTGTTCCAAACTGGCTTATTTCATCTCCTGATCCAAATGTTTCAATAGGTCATTTATGTGAGCCTTTTAAAATAGAGATGGTTATCAGAGGTTATTTATCTGGACATGCAGCTAGAGAATATAAAAAAGGTAATAGAAAGCTTTGCGGAGTAAATATGCCTGATGGAATGATTGAGAATGACAAATTCCCTAAACCAATTATAACTCCTGCTACAAAAGCTGAATCTGGAAACCATGATGAAGATATTAGTAAGGAAGATATTATCTCAAGAAATATAGTTTCTAAAGAGGACTATGAAGTTTTAGAAACATATACTAGAAATCTTTTTGATAATGGAACTAGTATTGCAAAAGATAGGGGATTAATTTTAGTCGACACAAAGTATGAATTTGGAAAAACCAAGGATGGCAAAATTGTGTTAATAGATGAAATTCATACCCCAGACTCTTCAAGATATTTTTATTCAAAGGGCTATAAGGAAAGACAAGTAAATAATCAACCACAAAAACAATTATCAAAAGAGTTTTTAAGACAATGGCTAATTAGTAACGATTTTCAAGGACTAGAAGGTCAGCCTATCCCTTTAATGTCTGATGAATATGTTTCAACTGTTAGTGATAGATATATTGAATTGTATGAAAACATCACTGGAGAAAAATTTATTAAAGCAGACAATACACACATAGAAAATAGGATAAACACCAATATTAATAACTACTTAGAAACTTATTTTGGAAATTGAGAAATTATTTTCAGATATCTCATCATATATTTGGGGTTTCCCCCTAATAATATTGCTTATTGGTGGTGGGCTATATTTAATTACTTATTCCAGGTTTATACCATTTAGATATTTTTTTCATGCTATAGATATAGTTAGAGGTAAATATGATAACTCCAATGACAAGGGTGAGATAAGTCATTTTGCAGCACTTTCAACAGCTTTATCTGCTACTGTTGGAATGGGAAATATTGCTGGTGTTTCTGTTGCAATATCTATAGGTGGTCCTGGAGCAATTTTTTGGATGTGGATAAGTGGAATTATTGGAATGTCTACTAAATTTTTTACCTCATCTTTAGCTATAATGTATAGAGGTAAAGATTCTAATGGAAATATTCAAGGTGGTCCTATGTATTTTATAACTGAAGGTTTAGGAAGTAAATGGAAGCCTCTGGCGATTTTTTTTAGCGTTTGTGGTTTGATAGGGGCTTTGCCAGTCTTTAATGTAAATCAACTAAAGCAAGCAATAAATGATATATTGCTAATTCCAATGGGTTATGAAGTTACCTTGCAATCCAATCTTTTGATTGGCTTAGTACTTATAATTATTACTTCATTTGTAATTCTTGGAGGTCTAAAAAGAATTAGTGCTGTTGCCTCAAAATTGGTTCCGCTAATGGTATTAATTTACATGATATCAGTAATTACCATTATAGTTATAAACATTGAAGAATTACCATATTATATAAAACTAATTTTCTATGACGCTTTTACTGCCTTAAATTACAGAGGAGATTCTGTTACAGGAGGTGTTGTAGGTTCTTTAATTATACTTGGTATAAGAAGGGGGGCATTTTCAAATGAAGCAGGTATAGGAATGGCGCCTATGGCACATGGAGCAGCAAAAACTAACTCTCCAATAAGAGAAGGGTTAGTTGCTATGCTAGGCCCTGCAATTGATACTTTATTCGTTTGTACGCTTACTGCATTAGCAATTTTAATAACTGGGGTATGGAAAACAGATCTGAATGGCGTAACATTAACTGCTGCTGCATTTAGTAATTCTCTTCCGTTAATTGGAAGATATTTACTGTTAATTTGTGTGATTGTTTTTAGTATCTCTTCACTTTTCACTTACTCATATTATGGCACAAAGTGTTTGTCTTATTTACTGGGTGAAAAAAATAAAAAATATTATAATTATATTTATATAATTAGCATTATGCTTGGAGCTACAACATCCCTAAGCTTAATGATTAACCTAATAGATACATTTTTTGCCTTAATGGCTATACCAACAATGTTGGCTACTATTATTTTAGCTCCAAAAGTTGTTGAAGCATTAAAGAAATATAAAACATGAGTAATAAGGAAAAACAAATTAGGTATTGGAAGGAAAATATTAGATACGTCTTAATTCTGCTGTTTTTCTGGTTTATTGTTTCATTTGGAGCAGGAATAATATTTAAAGATTTTTTAAATAGTTTTAAAATAGGAGGTTTCAAACTTGGATTTTGGTTTGCACAACAAGGATCAATTTTTCTGTTTGTAGTTATAATATTTATCTATGTTTATTTGATGAATAAATTAGATAAAAAGTATGGATATGATAAATAATATGAATCTATTTATAGAACTAAATGTCCAAGAATGGACTTATCTTATTGTAGGATTTACATTCTCTATTTATATAGGAATTGCAATATGGTCAAGAGTTAAAACAACAAAAGAATTTTATGTTGCAGGCGCTGGAGTAAGTCCTCTTGCTAATGGAATGGCAACTGCTGCAGATTGGATGAGTGCAGCATCCTTTATTTCAATGGCTGGAATAATTGCTTTTGCAGGATATGATGGGGCGGTATACTTAATGGGATGGACAGGAGGTTATGTCTTATTAGCATTGCTTTTAGCTCCATATTTAAGGAAATTTGGAAAATTCACTGTTCCTGATTTTATCGGGGATAGATATTATTCAAACACAGCAAGAATAGTAGCAGTAATTTGCGCACTACTTGTTTCATTCACCTATGTTGCTGGTCAAATGAGAGGAGTCGGTATTGTTTTTTCAAGATTCTTAGAAGTTGAAATTAATACAGGAGTTGTTATAGGTATGGTAATTGTACTTTTCTATGCAGTTTTAGGAGGAATGAAGGGTATTACTTATACACAAGTTGCTCAATATTGTGTTCTGATTTTCGCTTTTATGGTTCCTGCAATATTTATATCAATTCAAATGACTGGAAACCCTATCCCTCAATTAGGGTTTGGTTCTGAAGCATTAGATGGAGGAGGTTATCTTTTGGACAAGTTAGATGGTTTAAATAAAGAGTTAGGGTTTAATGAGTACACAGATAATACTAAACCATTAATAGATGTCTTTGCTATTACATTTGCTTTAATGGTAGGTACAGCTGGCCTTCCTCACGTAATAATTAGGTTTTTTACTGTAAAAAAGGTTTCTGATGCTAGAAAATCTGCAGGTATTGCACTGTTATTAATAGCAATTCTATATACAACTGCTCCAGCAGTAGCTGTTTTTGCTAGAACTAATATGATAGAAACCTTATCTAACGTAGAATATTCAAAGGTTCCTCCATGGTTTAAAAATTGGGAGAACACAGGATTAATAAGTTTTAATGATAAGAATGCGGACGGTAAAATTCAATACTTAGCAGATCCATCTTCTAATGAGTTAGTTGTTGATAGAGATATAATGGTTTTAGCCAACCCTGAGATAGCAAAATTACCTAATTGGGTTATAGCACTAGTTGCTGCTGGAGGTTTAGCTGCAGCATTATCAACTGCAGCAGGTCTTCTGCTTGTCATCTCTTCATCTATTTCACATGACCTTTTAAAGAGAGTAATTATGCCTTCAATTTCTGAAAAGCAAGAACTATTAGCAGCAAGATTTTCTGCTTTTATAGCTGTTTGTATAGCAGGTTACTTTGGAATTAACCCACCAGGCTTTGTTGCCGCAGTAGTTGCATTGGCTTTTGGTCTTGCAGCAGCATCCTTTTTTCCAGCTATCATAATGGGTATTTTCTATAAAAAAATGAATAAAGAAGGTGCTATTTCTGGAATGATTGTGGGAACTATATTAATGTTGTATTACATGATAAAGTATAAGCTAGGGTGGTTTGATGATGAATTGCCTGGTTCAAATCAATGGTGGTTCAATATTTCGCCTGAAGGATTTGGAACAGTGGCTATGTGTGTTAATTTTTTAGTATCAATAATTGTCATGAAATTTACATCTGAACCTCCTGAGGAAATAAAGAAAATTGTAGAAGGTATTAGAATACCTTCAGAATAAAATAATTATGGATAAATACAATATTTCAACTAAAGATCAGTATGACTCAATATATAGGGATTCAATTAATGATCCTGAGAGTTTTTGGTCTGATATTGCTTTAAGAAATTTTATTTGGAAGAGTAAATGGGAGAAAGTTTTAGAATGGGATTTTAATCATGCTAAGGTAGAATGGTTTAAAGGGGCTAAATTAAATATTACAGAAAACTGTCTAGATAGACATTTAGAATTTAATTCAGATAAAACAGCAATAATATTTGAGCCTAACAACCCTAATGAGTCTTCAGAGAAAATTACATACAGATCATTATTTGAAAGAGTTTGTCAAATGTCAAATGTTTTAAAAGATAAAGGAGTTAAGAAAGGGGATAGGGTATGTATCTATTTACCTATGATACCTGAATTAGCTGTTGCTGTTCTTGCATGCGCTAGAATTGGAGCAATACATTCTGTAGTTTTTGCCGGTTTTTCTGCAAGTGCACTTTCTGCTAGAATCAATGATTGTGAATCTAAAATTGTAATTACTTCAGATGGTTCATATAGAGGAAATAAAACAATAGACTTAAAAGGTATTGTGGATGATGCATTATTAGATGCTAAGATTGTTGATACTGTGCTGGTTGTTAATCGTATCAATTCTAAAATAAACCTTGTTGAGGGGAGAGATATTTTATTAAAGCCCTTATTAGAAAATGCTGAAAAATTTTGTAAGGCTGAGGTAATGGATGCTGAAGATCCGTTATTTATATTATATACTTCAGGATCAACTGGAAAACCCAAAGGCATGGTACATAGTTGCGGTGGATATATGGTTTATACCTCATACACATTTAAAAATATTTTTCAATATAAAAAAAATGACATATACTGGTGTACTGCAGATATTGGTTGGATAACTGGTCATAGCTATATATTATATGGGCCATTAGCAAATTGTGCTACAACTTTAATGTTTGAGGGGGTGCCTAGTTATCCTGATTTTGGAAGATTTTGGGATATTGTTGAAAAACACAGAGTTAATCAATTTTATACTGCTCCTACAGCAATTAGAGCCCTTGCTAAACAAGGAACAAGTTATATTGAAGGTAAAGATATTTCTTGTTTAAAAGTACTTGGAACAGTTGGAGAACCTATTAATGAAGAAGCATGGCATTGGTATGATAAAAATATAGGGAAGAGTAAGTGTCCAATTGTAGATACGTGGTGGCAAACAGAAACAGGAGGTGTTTTAATCTCTTCCATTCCCGGAATTATTGAAGCTAAACCAACATTTGCAACACTTCCTTTTATTGGTATCCAGCCAGTATTAATGGATAATGACTCAAATGAAATTTTAGAGAGTGATGTGGTAGGTAGATTGTGTATAAAATTTCCATGGCCATCAATAGCAAGAACTATATGGGGAGATCATAAAAGATATGTAGATACTTATTTTTTAACCTTTGATAATATGTATTTTACAGGTGATGGGGCATATAAAGATTCTCACGGTAATTTTAGAATTACAGGGAGAGTTGATGATGTTATAATTGTATCAGGCCATAATTTAGGAACTGCACCAATTGAAGATGTTATAAATGAACACAATAATGTTGCAGAATCAGCAATTGTTGGTTTTCCTCACGATATTAAAGGAAATGCACTATATGGTTTTGTCACATTAAAAAACTCTTCTAATATTTTAGAAAACACAAAAGATGAGATAAATAAATTAATATCTGATAAAATCGGCCCTATTGCAAAACTAGATAAGATTCAATTTACAGAAGCTTTACCTAAGACAAGATCAGGAAAGATAATGAGGAGGATATTAAGAAAGATAGCAGCAAATGATTTTAAAAACCTAGGAGATATAAGCACATTATTAAACCC
>PACY01000038.1 GCA_002700405.1 Flavobacteriaceae bacterium
TTTCTCCTTTAGAAATAATAAAAATACCAACTCCAGATGATTTATACTGCACCGTAATTCATCCTCACATTGAAATAAAAACTGCTTATTCAAGAAGTATATTGCCAAAGGATGTAAGTTTAGTAAACGCTACAAAGCAGATAGCAAATTTTGGGAGTCTTATACACAGTTTGCACGTTAGTGATTATGATTTAATCAAAACATCTCTGAAAGATCATTTAATTGAAAAACATCGTAGTAAACTTATACCTCATTTTTATCAGGTTAAATCAGCAGCTTTAGAGGCAGGAGCTTTAGGATGTTCAATTTCAGGATCAGGTCCTTCAATTTTTGCTTTGAGTCAAGGAATTGATAGAGCTATGAAAGTTGAACAGGCTATAAATAAAGTATATTCAGGAACTTCAATAGAATTTTCAACATATGTTTCAAAAATAGGCGATAAAGGAGTTAGGCTAATTTAAAATATTCCTTGTTTTCTAAAATTTCAATTCCATTCTTTCAGACCTATATAAAACATCTGCTTGCCCCCAACCAGGATTGTTTATGTCTCTATTGGTATTTTTAAAAAATATAGTTGCTTCAAAAACCTCTTTATTATTCTCAGGAGAGACTTCAACAATTTTTGCCCTATGAACATTTCTGGGACTTATAAATCCTGAGGTTACTAATATGTTTTTTGTGTAAGGAAGCAAATCTACATCACTTACAATTGGAGAAAATAAATTAAAGCCTCTATCTTTCCCATATTCCCATACTTGTTTAAAGGTTTTATTTTTTTCATCTACTTGATATTCTACAGCTCTAGAGTACTGGGTTTCATTATTATAATTTCTAAAAGGGCCATTATCAAAAACAATAAGATTTCCATTAGGCAATAGATAAGGTGCATGAGGTCCCCATGGAAAATCAAAATCCTTGGCACTTGTTATACCATTTTGAACATCTTTATTATATGGCTTGCCTTCTTTATTAATTGCAGTAAGCAAATAAGGTTTTGTATTATAGCCTCTGCCTTTTCTACCTGATTTACCCCATTTTTGTTTAGGAGCCATAATCCACTTTAATTTATCATCCCAAGTTACTTTAATCAATCCTTGGTTTCTTCCAGAAACAATAATTGTGCTATCTCTTCCATTAAAATCTAAAGAATTCATATGCAGCCAATCTCCATCTCCAAAAACTCTCTGTGCTTTGTCTATAGCTACATCTCTATCAACATCTAAATGTTTTGCCAGATCCCATTCTTTTATAATTTTAGATTGTCTTCTGTCAAAATGTATCATAAAATCATTGTCAGACAATATGGTTTTACCATCTTTTTCTATATAGCCATCTCTTTTTCCAACGCATATTAATAAATCTTCATTAGGTAATTCAAGAACATCATGATGGATTCCATAGTTGCTGTTTATTTTTGTCATCACAACTAATTTCCCAATCATATCAAACTCATATATCGTATTTCTTCCTGCAACTAAAATATTGCCATTTTTAATTTTTTGAAATGGGCCAACCATAGCTTTATGGAAACTTAAATCTAAATACCATCTTATTTGACCATTATCATCAAAAATTATTGGAGCCGATCGAAATTTACCAAAGTTTGCAAAATGAATATCCAGGGCATGCATGCCTGGTTCCATTTTTTCTTTTTCCATTTTATTTATTCCAATTTCTGGGAAAAAATTTGGCACTTCAGATGTCTGAATTTCAATTATTTCTACTTGTTTACCACCATCATAATTAAGAGTTACTTCAACTTTGTTAAGTTTATTAGCATAAAGTCCTAAAACAGGTATATTCAGGTTTGTGCTTGATTCTTTAAAAGATTGTTCTACTGGAATATCACCTAAAACCTTTATTGTAGCTTGACAGGGAACTTCAGATGTGATATTTAACATTGCTGTTAGTGGCGCAATTTGATTTGGATTTAAAGTAGTTTCAATAGTATAATCTAACTTCGAATTACAGCCAGTTATAAAAAATAAAAGGCAAACTAAATAAAGTAGTGCATTCTTAATTTGGTATATTTTAGTATACATATTTGAATATTTTATGTATACAATATACATTTATTTTTTGCTCTATTTCTATTACTATTTCGATTAAAAAGATAATTAATACTTTTGACCTGATGCATAAGTCTGGATTTGTAAATATTATTGGTAACCCTAATGTTGGAAAGTCAACATTAATGAATTCGTTAGTTGGCGAAAAACTTTCAATTATTACTTCAAAAGCTCAAACAACTAGGCATAGAATTTTAGGCTTAGTCAATGGTGAAGATTTTCAATTGGTTTTATCTGATACACCTGGGGTAATTAAACCTAGCTATGATCTACAATCTTCAATGATGGATTTTGTAAAAAGTGCTGTTGATGATGCTGACATTATTGTTTATATGATAGAAGTTGGTGAATCAAGTTTAAAGGATGAAGATTTATATAACAAGATTAAATCTTCAACTCTCCCTTTGTTATTGGTTATTAATAAAATTGATTTGTCCAATCAAAATGAATTAGAGGAACAGGTTGATAAATGGAAAAATAAACTTCCAAATGCAGAAATATTTCCAATTTCAGCAATTGAAAAATTTCAGGTTGAAAGTCTTCTTAAAAGAATAATTGAATTATTGCCTGAGTCACCACCATATTTCCCAAAAGATCAATTAACAGACAAACCTGAGAGATTTTTTGTTAATGAAATTATTCGTGAGAAGATTCTGTTAAATTATAAGAAGGAAATCCCTTATTCTGTTGAAATACTTACAGAAGAATTTAAGGAAGATGATAAAATAATCCGAATTAGATCTATAATAATGGTTGAAAGAGATAGTCAGAAGGGGATTATAATTGGACATAAGGGTAGTGCACTAAAGAAAATTGGAATTCAGGCCCGAAAGGATTTAGAAACCTTTTTTGGAAAGCAAATTCATATAGAGCTATTTGTAAAGGTTAATAAAAACTGGAGAAACAATCAAAATCAACTAAAGAGATTTGGTTACAAATAATATCAAATAAATTTTAAGCTGCTCTTTTTTTTTAATATAATTTTACCATTACATTTGCACACATTTTAATATTATGAGTAATATAATTGCAATAGTAGGGAGACCTAATGTAGGAAAATCAACATTGTTTAACAGAATTGTTAAGCAAAGGGAAGCTATTGTAGATTCCGTTAGTGGAGTTACTAGAGATAGACACTATGGAAAAGGGGATTGGAATGGAAAGGAATTTTCATTAATTGATACTGGAGGCTATGTTGTAGGGAGTGATGATATATTTGAGCTGGAAATAGATAAGCAGGTAGAATTAGCAATAGACGAAGCTGATCTTATCTTATTTATGGTTGATGTGGAAACTGGCGTAACATCTATGGATACAGATATTGCTAATATGCTGAGAAAGATAGATAAACCAGTTTATTTAGTAATTAATAAGGTAGATAATTCTAGTAGAATTAATGATGCAAGTGAATTTTTTGAATTAGGTTTTGATAAATATTATCCTATTGCTAGTATTAATGGTTTTGGATCAGGTGATTTGCTTGATGCAGTTGTAAAAGATTTTTCAGAAGATGTTGATCTTTCTGACAATTTGCCAAAATTTGCAGTTGTTGGAAGGCCTAATGCTGGAAAATCGTCATTTATTAATGCTTTAATAGGAGAAGATAGAAATATTGTAACTGAAATTCCTGGTACTACTAGAGATTCAATTCATACAAGATATAACAGGTTTGGATTTGAATTTAATTTAATAGATACAGCAGGAATTAGAAGAAAATCAAAGGTAAAAGAAAATCTTGAATTTTACTCTGTAATGCGTAGTGTTAGGGCAATAGAGTATTCTGATGTTTGTTTGATAATTTATGATGTAAGTAGAGGATTTGATTCGCAAGTAAAAAATATTTTTTGGCTTTGTGAAAGAAATAAAAAAGGAATTGTTATCATTGCCAACAAGTGGGATTTAGTTGAAAAGGATGACAAGTCAACAAAAAATTATGAATCTCAAATTAGAAAGGAAATTGAACCATTCGTTGACGTTCCAATTATTTTCACTTCAATAATTAATAAGCAAAGAATATTTAAGGCAATTGAAGCAGCTGTTACAGTATATAACAATAGATCAAAAAAAATAAAGACTAAGGAATTAAATGATGTTCTATTACCAATAATTGCAAAATATCCCCCTCCATCTAATAAAGGAAAATATGTTAAAATAAAATATATTACTCAATTGCCAACTTCACATCCTCAATTTGCGTTTTTTTGCAATCTACCTCAGTATATAAAGGACCCCTATAAAAGGTTTTTAGAAAATAAGATAAGAGAAAACTTTGATTTGAATGGAGCTCAGATTGATATATATATGAGAAAGAAATAAACTAAAGTTGTTCTTTGATCTTAATTAATCTAGATCTGATCTCTTTTAATTTATTTATAATTCCTAATGTGTCTAATGACTTATTTTTATGCTCCTTTATATAAGTCTTTGCACCTTCAATAGTATATCCTCTTTCCTTAACTAAAAAATAGACATGCTTTAAATTCTCAATGTCTTGTGTTGTAAATTTTCTATTACCCTTCGAATTTTTTTTTGGATTTAAAATGGAAAATTCTGTTTCCCAGAATCTAATTAATGAAGGGTTTACCTCAAATGCATTTGCAACTTCTCCAATCGAATAATATCTTTTTTCTGGTAGATCAACTTTCATTAGTCAAGAGATTGATTTACAACAGAAGTTTGCTTTAAAAGCTCGTCAAATTCTCTAGCAGTTAAATTACCATAATAGAAATTAACAGGATTAATCCTTACTTTATCTTTAAAAATCTCATAATGAAGATGAGGAGCATTAGATCTACCTGAGCTTCCAACATAACCTATNAAATCACCTCTCTTTACTTTTTGATATCTTTTTACGTTGTATTTATATAAATGTGCATACAAACTGGTGTATCCATAACCATGATCAATTCTAATATGTTTCCCATATCCAGAAGACCTACTATCTACNCTTCTAACAATACCATCNCCNGTTGCATAAACAGGTGTTCCTCTAGGGGCTGTAAAATCCATTCCATAATGAAATTTTAGAACTTTNGTAAATGGATCTGTTCTTCTTCCATATCCTGAAGCTATTCTAGTCAAATCATNATTATTNATAGGCTGTATTGCNGGAATTGACTTTAATAATTTTTCCTTTTTAGATGCAAGATTAGTTATTTCATCTAGNGATTTAGATTGAATAATCATTCTTTTTTGAAGAATATCNATTCTTTTAGCACTTTCTTTGATTAGATCAGAGTAATCATACCCATCAAATTTTTTATACCTATTNANACCACCTATACCAGCTTTTCTTTTATCCTNGCTAATTGGATTAGCTTCAAAATATATTCTGTAGATAGTATTATCCCTTTCTTCAATATTTGATAATACGTTTTCTGCATTTTCCATTGTTTTATTTAATACTTCAAANTGCANNTGTAAATTTTGAAGNTCNCTTGNTAGAGATTTTTCTTTTGGAGANTCAAAATATTGACTTCCAANNAGAATAAATANAAACCCAAATAATGCAGATCCCAAAAGGTANACTGAAACGTATTTTAAAACAGTTNTTTTTGTTGTTTTAATTTTTTTATACGAAAGNGTTTCAGAATCGTAATAATATTTAACTTTAGGCATAATTTAAAATTGTACTTTTGTATATCCTTATGATTGCAAAAATATTTAATGCAAATATAATAATAGTTTTAAATTATGTGTAATTTAACCCAACGCATATCTTAAAAATGAATTCTCAAACAATAAGAAATAAGTTTTTAGATTTTTTTATCAGTAAAAATCACAAAATACACCCTTCTGCNCCCATTATTTCAAAGAATGATCCTAGTTTAATGTTNGTTAATTCAGGAATGGCTCCGTTTAAGGAGTTCTTTTTAGGNGAATCTATATCTAAAAATAGTAGAATTGCTAATAGCCANAAATGCCTTAGAGTATCTGGTAANCATAATGACTTAGAAGAAGTAGGAATAGACACNTATCATCATACATTTTTTGAGATGCTAGGTAATTGGAGTTTTGGAGACTATTTTAAGCAAGAAGCAATTGANTGGTCTTGGGAGCTNTTAACAAAAGTNTATGAGATTNANCCTGAAAATCTATANGTGACAATCTTTTCTGGATCCAATAANGATGATGTGCCATTAGANACTGAAGCATTTGAAATATGGAAAAAGATAATNCCAGTAGANAGAATANTAAATTTTGGAAAGAANGATAATTTTTGGGAAATGGGAGAACAAGGTCCTTGTGGCCCATGTAGTGAAATTCATATTGANTTAAGNAGTGAAAAAGAAAAGAAAAAAGTGNCTGGAAGAGATTTAGTCAATAAGGATCANCCCAAGGTTGTTGAGCTTTGGAATTTAGTCTTNATTCAATANAACAGAAANGCTAANGGTAAATTAGANGATTTGCCTAAAAAACATATAGANACAGGAATGGGNTTNGAGAGATTATGTATGGTTGTNCAAGGGGTGGATTCAAATTATTCAACNGATGTTTTTACTCCTATAATAAGAGAAATNGAGACAATTACNGGATTTNATTATGNGAAAGATAAAAATATAGATATAGCTATGAGAGTAATATCTGACCATTTAAGNGCAGTCTCTTTCTCAATTTCTGATGGTCAGCTTCCAAGTAATACTGGAGCTGGTTATGTTATAAGACGTATTTTAAGAAGAGCTATTAGATATGCCTTTACTTTTTTAGAGAAAAAAGAACCTTTTATATACAGGTTAGTCGGAGTTTTAGTTAAAAAAATGGGAGATTCATATCCAGAAATTAAATCTCAAAGGAAATTAATAGAGAATGTAATTAAAGAGGAGGAGAGCTCGTTCTTNAAGACATTAGACCAAGGATTGGTGCTTTTAGATGAAATAATTAATTCAAGTAAGAAAAAGANGATTTCTGGNGNAAAAGCATTTGAATTATATGACACATTTGGGTTNCCTGTTGACTTGACTTCTTTAATATTAAATGAAAAAGGATTTAANCTTGATATAAAAGGNTTTGAGAAGGAATTAGAAAACCAAAAAAATAGATCAAGAGCTGCNAGNGAAAAATCTGTTGATGATTGGGTAGTTTTAATTGATGATCCANTTCAAGAATTTATAGGNTATGATTCATTAGATTCTAAAGTTAAATTAGTAAAATATAGAAAAGTAGTTTCTTCGAAGGATGGAGAATTGTATCAATTAGTTTTTAATTTAACACCTTTCTATGCTGAATCTGGAGGTCAAGTTGGGGACAAAGGCTATTTAGAGTCTCCTAATGGCGATATTATATATATAACTGACACTATCAAAGAAGGGAATTTATCTGTACATATTGTAAAAAACCTTCCCAAAAACATGTCAGAGACATTTAATGCTGTAGTTGATAAAAAGCAAAGATTTAGAACACAATGTAACCATACTGCAACCCATCTACTTCATCAAGCTTTGANAGAAGTNCTTGGAGAACATGTNCAACAAAAGGGTAGTAGGGTAAGNTCTGATCATTTGCGTTTTGATTTTTCACATTTNTCTAAAGTTAACATAGATCAATTAAGTGAGATTGAAAATTTTGTGAATTCAAGAATTGATGGTAAACTTGATTTGGAAGAACAGAGAAATGTCCCAATTGANAAAGCTATTTCTAATGGAGCTATTGCCTTATTTGATGAAAAATATGGTGATACNGTAAGAACTGTTAAATTTGGAAANTCTTATGAACTTTGTGGNGGAACACATGTAAGAAACACTTCAGATATATGGCAATTTAAAATAAAATCTGAGGGAGCAATTGCTTCAGGTATAAGAAGAATTGAAGCCATTACTTTTGATTCAGTTAAAGAATATTATGCTGATAAAGAAACTGATTATAATAAGACTAAAAAATTATTAAATAATTCAGGGGATATTGTTAAATCCATTTCAGATTTAATTGATGAAAATAATAAATTAAGAAAAGAAAGAGATAAGTTTATAAAAGAGAAAACAAATTTTATAAAAGATGAAATTAAATCTGAGATAAAGGAAAAAAAGGGGATTAAATTTATTTCAAAAAATGTTTCCTTAGATCCTTCAGCAATGAAAGATTTAATTTTTAGTCTAGGTAATGAATTAGATAATTTATTTGCTATTCTAATTTCTGAGTATAATTCTAAAGTATACATAAGTTGTTATATTTCAAAAGAACTTTCAGAAAGCAAAAACTATGATGCTCGTGAAGTCATTAATGAGTTATCTATACATGTAAAGGCGAATGGCGGAGGACAAGCATTTTATGCTACTGCTGGAGGAGATTACTTAAAGGGAATCGATAAGCTTTCTAAAGAATCTTCAAATTATCATAAAAATATTTAATAACTAATTTTATGGAATTTTCTAAGGATTTACTGTTAGAAATTCACGATAATATTAAACCCTTTATTAATAAAACTCCTGTATTGGAATTTGATTTTATTAATGAGCTATGTAATTGTAATGTCTATTTTAAATGTGAAAATTTTCAAAAGACAGGATCTTTTAAAATTAGAGCAGCTTCAAATGCATTAAGATGTTTGCCTAAAGAGTCTAAAGAAAAGGGAGTTATAACTCATTCATCAGGGAATTTTGCTCAAGGCTTAGCATGCGCCTCTAGTCTTCAGGATATAAATGCTTATATAGTTATGCCTGAAAATGCCCCTGAATTTAAAAAACATTCTGTACTAAAATATGATATAAATTTGATTGAATGTAAATCAACTATTGAAGCTAGAGAAAAAACTACTTCAAAACTTTTAATAGAAAATGATTTACATTTTATACATCCGTCTAATGATCTTAATGTAATATTAGGAAATTCAACAATAGGCACTGAATTATTAGAAGAAATTACAGATTTGGATTTCATTCTATCTCCAATTGGCGGTGGAGGACTAATTTCAGGAATTGCTATTGCTTCAAATATTTTTTCTAATAAATGTAAGGTGGTAGGGGTTGAGCCGAAACTAGTAGATGATGCTTACAGATCTTTAAAGTCTGGAGTTATTCAATACAATACAAACACAAATACCATTGCAGATGGATTAAGAACTAATTTAGGAGATATTAATTTTCCGATAATTAAGAAATTAATAAAAGACATTATTTGTGTTAGTGAAGATGAGATTATAGATGCATTGAAAATTTTTATTGAGAGATTAGATATTATTATTGAGCCTTCAAGCGCTGTAGCATTAGCTGGACTAATTAATAAAAAAGAATATTATAAAAATAAAAAAGTAGGTGTAGTTATTTCTGGCGGAAATGTAGATTTAGAAGCTCTAAATATTTAATAGATTAGAGAACGCTTTTTGCCATCTGTGTTTTCTGATAAATTGACCTTGCTCTTTTGTAACAATTCTTTCTTTTCTTTTAATAAGAGCTCTAGTATATCCGAAAAAAGCAAAGAATATCATTAAAATCCTACCAGTATTAATAGAGGTTTTTAATACAGAAATTATACTTAAAACCAAACCAAACCTCATCTTATATAACGCTTCTCCTTGAAGAAATTTAGAATTATAACTATAGTTTGCTCCTGTAGGTTTTAGATGTTTAACTGCCAGCGATTTATCTGTTTTTATTTTCCAGCCATGATATTGTGCAATTAACACGTCTACTGTGTCCCAGCCTATTGATTTTCTTAACCCTTGAATATCTTCAAAGCATTTTTTTCTATAGGATTTTATAGGCCCTCTAACATGGTCTTTTGATGAGATTTTTTCATATACCCATTTGTTTTTTTTCTTTACATATAGATTCCCTCCAGCTATTCCTACTTTTGGGTCACGATTAAATATGCTTATAATTGATTCTAGATAATTTTCAGGCAATATAATATCAGAATCAAATTTGCATATTATATCATAATTTGAATTAATTATTTCTATCCCTTTATAAAAAGTCCTAATTACTTTCTCTCCTGGAATATGTGCTTGATTTGATTTTATGTTTATGTATTCAATCCATAAAAATTCTTTAGAATATTTTTTTAAAATATTTTCAGAATTATCATTTGAATTATCATTTACTAGCAAAAGTTTAGTTGGAAGTAAAGTCTGTTTTATTATGGAATCTATACATCTCTCAAGATATTGTTCTTCATTGAATACAGGAATTATAATATTAATATTCATAGATTTAATCAGATTTTTTCTGCGTAGACTAAATAATATCTATCAGTAAATAGTCTAAGTAATGGCCTTAGGCCTATCTTTTTAACAGGATTTGTAAACTTTTTGTAATCTACAATTTTCCATCCTGTAGTATTTAGTAACCAATCAAATTGCCAATCTTCAAATTCATGAAAATGTCTATCTCTTTTATCATGATTGTTTTTATAGGCACTTGCAAACCATAATCTTAGAGGAATACTTGCCACAAGTTTTTTTGCTTTAATATCTTTAAGAACACCATAAGGATTTAGTAGATGTTCAAAAATCTCAAATGCAGTGATCACTTCAGCGTTTGAATTTTTTATAGTAGATCTGTCAATATCAAGATCTTCTCCAGAGGTGCTATTTATATTATACCCGTTTTTTTTTATTAATGATGATAGTGGGTTTTCTATTCCTAGATCTAAAATTAATTCATCTTTTTCTATATGTTTTTGTAAAAACTCAAGTGTTATTTTAAATCTCTTATATGGAAAGTTATCATTATACATTTATCAATTTTAATATT
>PACY01000039.1 GCA_002700405.1 Flavobacteriaceae bacterium
ATCTCCATAATTTTTAATACCAGGATGGTTTAATTCAAATATTTCTGAGGCATATTTGTCATTTTCAGAATAACCTACAACATTAAAAGGAATTTTAGATTTTTTTAATCCAAATGATGCACCCCCATAACCAGCAAATGCTTCAAAAACATTAATTTTCTTCATTATAAAAAATCATTTTGATAGTATAAGAAATCTATTTTTATTTAAAAAGTCTAATTTAAAATCTATTAATCTATAATCATAATTTTCCAATAGGTTATTTAATTTATTACTATGATTTTCATTTATCTCAAAATAAATTTTTCCATTTTTATTTAAAGATGTTTTAGAAAAATTGAGAATTACTTTATAGTATAGCAGTGGATTATGATCAGTTACAAATAAAGCCAGTTCAGGCTCATATTCAACGACATTTCTTTTCATTAATGATTTTTCAGATTCTCTAACATAAGGAGGATTAGAAACAATTACATCGTATTTTTTTTCAGATTTATAATCGAAAATATCTGCATTAATAAAATCAATATCAACATTATTTAACTTTGCATTTTCTCTTGCAACTCTAAGAGCCTCTTCACTTATATCTAAAGCTGAAACTTTTGCATTAGGTAGATTTTTAGCCAGTGAGATAGGAATACAGCCACTCCCCGTCCCTATATCTAATATTTCCTTACCATCTAAGTCTTCCTTCAGCATAAGTCTTACCAACTCTTCAGTTTCTGGTCTAGGAATTAATACAGAGCTATTTACCTTGAATTCTAAATCCATAAAAGCTGTTTTACCTAAAATATATTGAACAGGCTCATTTTTTTTCAACCTATCTAGAGCGTCTAAAAACAGTTTTTGTTTTTTAGAATCTAACTCAATTTCATCGGCTAATAATATCTTAGATCTAGGGATTTGTAGAAACTCTTCACTTGTTAGAAAAAAAATTGAATTCAGTTCATCACTTTCATAAATAGATGACAGCGTAGATTTCATTTTATTTTTAAAATCAGCTAGAGTCATTTTAGTTTTTTTATCATATGTACATCGCAAGAATAATGTGAAGTATCCCCCAGGGGGCCGTCTAAATTTTCAAACTCAAATACTTTATACAAATGATGTGATGTTTTAAGTACTGAAGTTGATTCAAGGTAGCATTTATGATAACCAGCCTTTGTTGCAAATTTTAAACATAAATCAAGGGCAAATTTACCAAGACCTTTACCTCTTAGCGATTTATGAAAATAAAACTTTTGTAACTCACAAATATTCTCATCAATGCCATTTAATTGTTTAATACCACAACCACCAAGAATATTATTATCCTTTTCTATCACATAATAGATTGACTTAGGATCTTGATATGCTTCGAACATACTATCGGTTTCCTTGTCTGCATAAGCAGTGCCAATTTTAGGGAGATTAAGTTCGTAAAAAACACCTTTAATAACATTACATACATGAATATTGTCTTCTATTTGAATAGGTCTGATTTTAAAACCATTGTAATGAAGCATTTTCTTTTACTTTTGTAATGTGAATATACACGAAAAATATATTAGTAGATGTATTGACCTAGGCAAATTGGGAATTGGGAATACATACCCTAATCCATCTGTGGGATGCTGCATAGTTTATAAAAATAATATTATAGGGGAAGGATATACTAGTAGTGCTGGGTGTAACCATGCTGAAATAAATGCGATAGAATCTGTAAAAGACAAATCTCAATTAAAAGAAGCAGTACTATATGTTACACTTGAGCCCTGCTCACATTTTGGCAAAACACCTCCGTGCACTAATGAGATAATTAAAAATAAAATACCAAAAGTTGTAATTGGAACTATAGATCCAGATCCAAAAGTTTGTGGAAATGGAGTAAAAGAATTAGAAAAAGCAGGTATTAAAGTCTCCATAGGGGTTCTTGAAAAACAATGCAAGAATCATCATAAAAGATTTTTAACCTATGTAAATAAAAAAAGGCCTTATATAATTCTAAAATGGGCTGAAACTGATGATGGATTTATAGCGCCCGAAACAAAAAAGGAACTAAAACCAGTATGGATATCAAATAAACATTCAAGACAATTAGTTCATAAATGGAGGGCAACAGAACAGTCTATACTTGTGGGTGCAAATACCATACGACAAGACAACCCAAAATTAACAGCTAGAAATTCAACTGGCACAAACCCAAGCATTATAATTATAAATAGGAAAAATAATTTAGACAAAAATCAAGATGTCTTTAAGTCAAAGACAGATAAAATTATTATTACAGAAAAATTAATTGATTTTAATAAACCAATAGCAATTCAAATAAGCAACATTCTATACGAGAAGAAAATAAATTCAGTTATTATTGAAGGNGGTTTAAAAACTCTTACCACATTTATAAAAGAAAATATTTGGGATGAAGCNAGNNTNTTCAAATCTCCNGTTAAATTTNAAAAAGGANTTANNGCTCCANTAATTAAAATNAAACCNAAATANGAAACTANAATAATTGATGATNANNTNTNANTTATTTATAATNAGNAATTATAATGNTCTAAAANATTNTATTNTCNATAAAAATAAANCNAACGAAAAAAAAAATTAAAAAACAACCCTTTTGAATTTTTTTTTTCTAAAATTTGTTTACATATTTGTTAGTCCNAATCCGAATTTAATTTTTGGATTTANTTAAACTAATTAACTTAACTTTATTTNCATGAATTTAACTGCTAGTTCNGTATGGTCAAAATGTCTAAAATTTATNAAAGACAACATACAATCTCAAGCATATAAAACGTGGTTTGANCCTATCAAAGCTGTTAAGNTAGATGANAACGTTTTNAGTGTTGAGGTGCCTAGNAAGTTTTTCTATGAATGGCTTGAAGAGCATTATGTTAAGATTTTNAAAGTAGCATTNCAAAAAACTCTNGGNGANAATGCAAAGCTAGTTTATGTTATTAAAATGCAAAANACTTATGGAAACTCNCANCCTTNTACTGAAAAAATACCTAGTAGNGGAGCTGCTGAAATAAAAGCCCAAAATGCGACANGACCTNTAAGCAAAAATNTNCCTGAATTAAAAAATCCATTTGTAATNCCTGGGATTAAAAATGTAAAAATTGAGTCTCAATTAAATCCAAACTATTCTTTTNAAAATTTCCTNGANGGTGATTCAAATAGACTGGCAAGAAATGCAGGAATAGCAGTNGCTAACAAACCTGGNGGNACNTCATTCAATCCATTTTTAGTTTTTGGAGGTGTTGGNTTAGGNAAAACTCATTTGGCAAATGCAATTGGTATAGANNTAAAAAATAAATATCCTGAAAAAACAGTNCTATATACAACNGCTGAAAAGTTTACTCANCANTATNTTGANTCTGTNAAAAAAAATAATCGAAATGATTTTATATACTTCTATCAAATTATTGACGTGTTAATAATTGATGACATTCAGTTTTTCTCTGGCAAACCAGGAACTCAAGATGTATTCTTCCATATATTTAATCACTTACATCAAAATGGCAAACAAGTAATATTAACTAGTGATAAAGCACCAGTTGACATGCAAGATATTGAATTGCGCCTTCTCTCTAGGTTTAAATGGGGGCTTTCAGCAGAATTACAACATCCAGATTTTGAAACAAGAATATCAATATTAAANAATAAATTATATCGTGATGGAATTGANATGNATGATGAAGTAATNNANTANGTTGCTAAAAANATNANAAGTAACGTAAGAGAGCTGGAAGGAGCTATTATTTCATTAATAGCACAAGCATCATTTAATAAAAAGGAGATTACAATTGAATTAGCTAAGGAAATAATAGAAAAGTTTGTAAAGAATACCAAAAGAGAAGTTTCTATCGATTATATACAAAAAATTGTTTCAGATTATTTCCAAATGGATATCGAAACATTACAATCAAAAACTAGAAAAAGGCATATTGTTCAAGCTAGGCAATTGGCTATGTTTTTTGCAAAGAAATTTACCAAAGCTTCACTGGCAAGTATTGGNTCTCAAATTGGGAAAAGAGACCACGCTACTGTACTTCATGCNTGNAAAACAGTAGATAATCTATCCTCAACAGATAAACATTTTAGAAAATTTGTTGATGACCTAGGCAAGAAATTATCTGTGTAATTTCATTCATANTTTTTTAAATAAACAACTAACATTATTAAAGGNAAACTATATATAATACCTAATGTCATNGGAGATATTAATCCCGACGAGGTTATACCTANTTCAGTAAAAANNATCATTAACTCNTTAACATATTTTATTGTTGAAAATGAAAAGATNGCAAGAAATTATATTAAAAGTGTTTGNCCTGAAAAAAACCAAGATGATTTAAATATTTTTATAATTAAAGAATCCCAAAAAGAGCAAGAATATTACNCCCTACTTGACCCATGCTTAAATGGCNTTAATGTTGGATTAATTTCTGATGCAGGATGCCCAAATGTTGCAGATCCAGGNTCAAATATTATTTCCTTAGCTCATACTAAGCAAATTAAAACAATACCTCTTGTTGGCCCCTCATCAATATTATTAGCAATAATGGGNTCAGGNTTAAATGGAAACAACTTTGCATTTAATGGTTATTTACCTATTNATAAAATAGAGAAGAAAGNAAAAATTAAATTTCTTGAAAAAGTNTCTCAAAAAAGAAATCAATCTCAAATATTTATTGAAACACCTTATAGAAATAATAANATGCTNGAAGATTTATTAAAAACACTTAGTGATANTACTAAATTATGTATAGCCTCATCTTTAACTACNAGTGATGAGTCAATTATTACAAAAAGNATAAATCAATGGANAAAAGGAAAATATTTAATTGATAAAAAACCTACAATATTTATTATTCACAAATACTAAAGNTTTATTTTTTTATNCCTTTTTTNGATANTGACCTCTGATATTTTCTTGCATTGGTTTTATGNTCACGAAAAGTCTTGGCAAATCTGTGAAATCCAGGATTTTCTGGATCTGCNGCAAAATAAAAAAACTTNTGATTCTCATAATTAAGNACAGCATCAATTGAATAAATAGATGGCATAGAAATTAATCCTGGGGGCAGTCCCTTATATTTATATGTATTGTATTTTGANTCTATTCTTAGATGNTTGTTNAGCACTCTTCTAATNATAGTNTTTTTATATTGGTCAAGTTGNTATGCAGCATATTTTACNGTTGGATCTGCTTGTAACAGCCAATTGTTNTTTAACCTNTTTAAATAAACACCTGCAATCCTAGGNAATTCANTAATTTCTTTTGATTCTTCATNTACAATTGAGGCNAAGATCATTACCTCAATTTTTGANAAACCNATCTTATTTGCCTTTTNAACTCTATNNTTTTTTTGCCAAAATTTTGTGNATTCTTCAAACATTCTTTCNTTAAATTTTTCAGCATTTGTATTCCAGAAAAAATTATAACTATTAGGAATNTACATTGNTAAAATATTTNTCTCATCAAAACCCTTATCAATGAAATAATCAGTTTTAAATAAAGTTAAAAAGGANATACTATCTGCCTCAATCTGATTTGAAATTTTCCCAGCAAGGTCATTTAAATTTTTGGCATTNTTAAAAATNACATCAACAGTAATATTATTTGACCTAAGTGAATTTATTATCTGATTATTATTCATNTCTCTTTTAATAATAAATTTTCCTGGCTTAATATTNTTTGAATAGTTTTTNCTTTCAGCCAACANTGTAAATGTTGAAGTATCTAGCAGNTAATCCTTTANTTGGTAAGTTAANTCTTCATAATCAGAGCCTGTTTTNATATAAATNTGTTTAAAATCTTCATTAAAGTTTGTATTCNCTGCAAACATTACATTATATATNTAAAANGCAAATCCNCCCATNAATAATANNCCTATAGTGACTATTGCATAAAGTATTTTTCTTATGTACATATTAACTGAAATAAATATTCATTTTTATATTNACCATTAAAATAAATCCAATCTTTCTTTAATCCAACCTGCTTAAAACCTAATTTCTTAAATAAGTTAATACTNAGNNTATTNTCTTCAATAATGTTNCAATACAATTGATGAAGGTTTAAATAACTANAAGAATACTTAATTANAATTTCTAAAGCCTCTTTAGCATATCCATTATTACGAGAATCTTTATTAATTAAAANNCCAATTCCTGCNTTATTGTTTTTNAAATCTACATCAAANAAATCAACTANTCCTAAACAATTATTGTTNTAATCTGAAATTACTAANCTTAATTGATTAACCTTATATANATCAATATTAGAATTTTCAATATATTTTNTAAGTATNTGCTTTGAAAAGGGTTGAGATGTNCTACTAACCTCCCATATATCTTCATTATTTTCAGTTGAAAATAAGTAGTNAATATCCTCTGGCTCTAAAGCNCTTAAATATATGTTTTTACCTTTTAAAACTTTCATCAATTTTTCCTTTATAAACTTCACACACATCTCCAGACAACCAAATATCATAAAATCTATCTTCATTTCTATTAAATGAAACCAAAAGATCGCCGCCCTTCATTGAAATTTTAATTTCATTATTATTCTCTATTCCTAAATAATTCAAGGCAATTGCAACAGCAACAGCTCCTGTTCCGCATGAAAGAGTCTCATCTTCTACTCCCCTTTCATAAGTTCTAACTTTACATGAAGAATCATTTTGATTGTATTCTATAAAATTTACATTAACTCCATTCTTGCTATAATTTTTATTATACCTGATTTTTTTACCCTCATTTGAAACATCAATTTGAGTAATATTTTCAGAATTAATCACTAAGTGAGGCGAGCCATTATCGAGGTAAAAGTTATGATTTGTCAAATCAATTGCCTCATAATTACTCATATCAATATCGTTCATTTTCACCTTAACGTAATTTTCATCTAAAATTTCTGAATAGTGTACCCCATCAATGGCTTGAAAACTTGCAGAATTATTTATAATGCCTAATCTTTTTGCAAATTTAGTTATACATCTAGCGCCATTTCCACACAATCCAAATTCCGAGCCATCTGAATTAAAATATTTCATAGTAAAATCTAAATCCTTATTGTTTTCAACTAAAATCAATCCATCTGCTCCAACACCATACTTTCTATCACAAATTTTTGAAATAAATTTATTGTCATAATTATTAAAACAACCATTTCTGTTGTCAATCATGACAAAATCATTTCCACAACCATGATATTTGTAAAATACTATTTCCATAAAGAACACAAATATAGGAATAATTGGCCCTAAACTTTTATTGTTAAATGTACGTTAAAAATACCATCTAAATATCAGATAATTTATAGCTTTATGTTTAATAATTAATATTGATTTTTATTATGAAGAAAATTCTGTTTTTAATTCTAACATTAGCTTTAAGCCTATTTATTATAATAAAATCTGTCACCTATTTTAGATCAATTGAAAAAAAGGTAAATTCAATTATTAATAGTGAAAATAAAAAAGAACTAGTATTAGACAACTTTAAAACTTCTAACACATCTTTTAATGGCTTAAATTTTCAAAAACCTGATTTTGTTGAAATAGCAAAAAATACAATTAACACTGTTGTTCATGTAAAAAATTCATCAAATTTTTCAAATGATTTCAGTATTGAAGATTTAATATTTGGTAGAAAAAAGCAACGACCCTCAATCGGAACAGGATCTGGTGTTATAGTTTCACCTGACGGGTATATTGTAACTAATTCACATGTAGTTGAAAATGCGGAAAGAATTGAAATTACAACGAATAATAATCAAACTTATAATGCAAAACTTATAGGAAGTGATGATCAGAATGATATTGCATTATTAAAAATTGAAAGCAATGAACTACTCCCTTATGCAACTTTTGGAGATAGTGATTCAACTGAAATTGGTGAATGGGTCCTTGCTATCGGAAATCCTTTTAATTTAACATCAACTGTAACTGCTGGCATAATAAGTGCTAAATCTAGAAACTTAGATCGTTCTGGAAGAACAACACAATCTTATATCCAAACAGATGCTGCAGTAAATCCAGGAAATTCNGGTGGNGCNTTAGTAAATACNAAAGGAGAGTTAATAGGAATAAATACNGCAATACAATCCCAAACTGGATCATATATTGGGTATTCCTTTGCTGTTCCAAGNAANATTGCAAGAAAAGTNATTGAAGATATTATGGANTTTGGNGTNGTNCAATANGGTTTTCTTGGNGTAACTGGNTCATCTCTCAGCAGCTCAATATCAAAAGAATTAGGNGTNGAGGATACTGAAGGGTTTTATNTTAATTCNATTGAAGNAGGTTCNGGAGCAAATTCTGCTGGAATAAANNAAGGTGATATTATTAAGCAAATTGATGGAATAAGTATAAATAAATTTTCTGATTTAAAAGGATATCTAAATACGAAAAGACCTAATGATNTTGTTTCNATAAAGCTAAAAGNTGGANCNNAAGAAAAGATAGTTTCAGTTAAGTTAAATAAAAATGAAAGGGTTCAGTTTTATTTAATTGGAATATTAAAGAATTTAAACAGTGATGAATTAAAAAAACACAATATTAATTCAGGAGTAAAAATTTCAGAATTTAATAATAATTATAAAAAATATTGGACAGATTATGGCATAAATGANGGNAANATTATAAAGTCAATTAACGGAGAAAAAATAACATCAATATTAGACGTNGAAAGAATTTTAAACTCTCGAAATTACAATGANCCTATAAGTATTGAAATAATTAATAATAAAAATATAACGGAAAGATTTAATTTTAGATAAATTTACTTTACAACTANTTATTAATGAGAATAGATATAATCACTGTAGTTCCTGATTTATTAAAAAGCCCTTTTGAATCATCAATTTTAAAAAATAGTATTGAAAAAGGTATTGTAANTATTGTAATTCATAATCTAAGAGATTATTCTACNAATAAATACAAATCTGTAGATGACTACCAATTTGGAGGTGGNGCTGGAATGGTCTTAATGGTTGAACCAATTGATAANTGTATNTCTAAACTAAAAAGTGAAAGAAATTATGATGAGGTTATTTATTTATCACCAGATGGCGAAAAACTCAATCAATCAATTGCAAATAAATTCTCTTTACTTAATAATATAATTCTACTTTGTGGTCATTATAAAGGAATTGACCAAAGAGTAAGAGATAACTTAGTTACTAAAGAAATTTCTATTGGTGACTATGTTTTATCTGGAGGAGAGCTTGCTGCTGCTATTCTATGTGATAGTATAATTCGTTTAATTCCTGGAGTGATAGGAGATGAAACATCTGCNCTTACAGATTCATTTCAAGACAATTTNCTNTCATCACCTATTTATACAAGACCTAGGGATTATAAAGGCTGGAAAGTTCCAGANNTCTTAATTAGTGGNAACAACAATGAAATTGAAAAGTGGAGAATGGAGAAAGCAATAGAAGAAACNGAGAAGAAAAGACCTAACTTAAGTTAATTTTATATAAAGAATAAAATTATAATTGTTAATTATCAATTTATTGTTATTTTTGCCTGCGTTTCAGGTTAACCTCTCAACAAAAACTGTTCACGTTAGCATGATATAATAAAAANTTTAAAAATGAGCTCACTAGTTAATTTTGTAGAAGATCANATTNTTACAAAAAAAACACATCCTTCCTTTAGTTCTGGNGATACAATTACAGTATATTATGAAATTAAAGAAGGTAATAAAACTCGTATACAATTTTTCAAAGGTGTTGTATTACAAAGAAGAGGTAAATCTTCTACTGAGACCTTNACNATAAGAAAAATGTCAGGATCTATTGGCGTAGAGAGAATTTTTCCAGTTAACTCCCCTTTAATTCAGAAAATTGAAGTAAACAAAAANGGAANTGTTAGGCGAGCAAGGATATTCTACTTCAGAAATCTAACAGGTAAAAAAGCCAAAATAAGAGAAAANAGAAGTTAATTTAACTTATTAACAATTGTTAATAACTAAAGTTTACAAACTGTTGAAATTAATTTCCATTCAACTAATTGTTTTTACACAATATTAATATATATTAGTANTAAGAATTTGAAGCAATTGCTATATCGGCAACGATACAAATTCAAAGTAAGAAACGTTCTTTTACATACAATTGTTTTCAAAAGCAGAAAGCAGAANGCGAAAGCNAGAAGCCAAAGCTNNNTTTAANACATAAAATGTGTGCCTGCACANTTTTATAACCTAAAGNTAAAACGCTCAGAAGAAAATCCAAAAAAGTTCGCTTTTAGGAAAGACCGAAGAGCAAAGTTCAAGAAAGAAGCTCACATGCAAATGAGAGCGGACAGCAGAACAAATGAANNCAATTAAACAGGAGTCNAGTATGNGACAAGCNTAGGAGAGCAATNTCCAAAGCAAGTAACAAACCAGATTNCGAGTGGACGAGCATTGAAATCGTGANAAAATGCAAATTCTNTCAGAACCAGNAATGGGGAATTGATTACAAAGCAAATTCATAAAAAGCCATGTTAGAGTAGGAAACTACAATGACGTGGCTTTTGTTTTTTATATCTGTTACTTATTTTCTGTTTTTTCTCGTTNGCAATGATTATCTTTGAAAAACTAATTTTCTGATATTTAATGTCTAAAATTATTTATACAAAAACAGATGAAGCTCCTGCTTTAGCAACTGTCTCCTTTTTACCAATAGTAAAAAAATTTACAAANTCTTCTGANATAANAATAGAAACTAAAGANATTTCATTATCCTCAAGAATATTAGCTAATTTTTCTGAAAATTTAGATGATAATCAAAAAATTAATGATGANNTAAACTATTTAGGAAAATTAGTTCATGATGCTAATGCAAACATAATTAAGTTGCCAAATATTAGNGCTTCTATCCCTCAAATCAAAAGNGCTATTATTGAACTACAACAGNTAGGNTACAATATTCCTGNATACCCTGATGAACCAGAAANTAATTCTGAAAAAGAAATTAAGNNAAAGTATGATACNATTAAAGGGAGNGCTGTTAATCCAGTTCTTAGAGAGGGNAATTCAGACCGAAGAGTTCCTTCAGCNATAAAAAATTATGCTAAAAGNAATCCNCATTCTATGGGAAANTGGAAAGANAATTCNAAAACACATGTTTCAACTATGACNTCTGGTGATTTTAGAAACAATGAAAANTCTATNACATTAAAAGAAAANACAGAAGNATACATTTCACATGTTGATGTANATGGGAAGCANAAGATTCTAAAAAATAATTTTTTAATTGAAAAAAATGAAATTATAGATGTTTCCGTACTAAANAAAAAGNATTTAATAGAATTTATAGAAAAAGAAATTGATGATGCAAAAAATAGCGGAATACTTCTTTCATTGCATCTAAAAGCAACTATGATGAAGGTCAGTGATCCAATTATTTTTGGACATGTAGTGAAGGTGTTTTTAAAAAATGTTTTTGAAAAACATTCTGAAACATTAAATAGAATTGAAGTAAATGCAAATGATGGGATTGGTGCATTATTAAATAAGATTAAAGAACTAGATAATAAATCTGAGGAAGCAATTAAAAAAGATATCTGTTTAGCATTTGAGCAAGGACCTTATCTAGCAATGGTTAATTCTGATAAAGGAATTTCAAACCTACATGTGCCAAGCGATGTAATCATTGATGCATCAATGCCTTCAATGATCAGAAATTCAGGTAAGATGTGGAATAAGAAAAATGAAATGATGGATACAAAAGCGATTATCCCTGATAGCTCATATGCATCAATTTATAGTGCAACAATAGATTTCTGTAAAAAAAACGGAGCCTTTAATCCAGAATTAATGGGAAGTGTTTCTAATATTGGATTAATGGCAAAAAAAGCTGAAGAATATGGATCTCATGATAAAACATTTGAAATTAAAACTGAGGGTTATGTAAACTTGGTTGATATTAATGGAAATGTAATTACTAAACAAAAGGTTTATAAAGGTGATATTTGGAGAATGTGTCAAGTTAAGGATGAACCTATAAAAAATTGGGTTAAACTTGCNGTTGACANAGGAAATNCAACAAAAGATCCTGTNNTTTTCTGGTTAGATGAAAAAAGATCTCATGATATTGAAATTATAAAAAAAGTAAAGANATATCTTAAGGANTATGANACTAAAGNANTTGAAATTAAAATACTATCNCCNTATAATGCTNCTAAATANAGTCTAGAAAGAATTAAANAAGGGNAAAACACTATATCAGTTACTGGAAATGTTTTAAGAGACTATTTAACTGATTTNTTTCCTATCCTTGAAGTAGGAACAAGTGCAAAAATGCTATCAATAGTNCCATTAATGAATGGAGGGGGNTTATTTGAAACTGGAGCTGGAGGNTCTGCTCCTAAACATGTTCAGCAACTTNCAGAAGANAATCATNTAAGNTGGGATTCANTAGGTGAATTTTTAGCATTAGAANTTTCTCTTGANCATTTTGGNAAAACTAATAANAATGATAATGCATTAGTNCTTTCAAAATGNTTAGGTNTAGCAATTGAAAAATTATTAATTANNAATAAATCTCCTTCTAGAAAAGTTGGGGAACTTGATAATAGAGGNAGTCACTATTATTTAGCATTNTATTGGTCTGAAGCTTTAGCAAANCAAAANAAAGANCCTGAGCTTAGAAATGAATTTNAAAANCTGCATCATTTATTAAAGANNAATGANTCTAAAATTATTNCTGAATTAAATNAAATGCAAGGAANCAAGGTAGATTTAGGAGGTTATTATTCAANTGANAATCANGAAGNTGAAGTAATTATGAGNCCNAGCAGTACATTAAATAATATCATAAANACTCATTAATTAATCATTNTTTTGAGTAAAAATTTTATAAAAACNACAGAAAAAGAATCTCATTATNAAGATATAGAGTTTAAAAGNACTNTTGAAATATTNTCAGATATAAACGATGAAGATAAATCTATTGCTCAAATAGTTGAAAAATCAATACCTCAAATCAAAATACTAGTTGATGCTGTNTATAATAAANTAAAAAANGGTGGNAGANTNTTTTATATTGGATCAGGAACTAGNGGAAGACTAGGNATATTAGATGCATCTGAATGTCCTCCAACTTTTGGTGTTAAGGANGATATTGTAATTGGTATNATTGCTGGAGGTGATAAAGCAATAAGAAAATCTCAAGAATATGCTGAAGATTCATTAANCCAAGCATGGAAAGATCTAATCAATTATAANATTTCAAACAAAGATATAGTTNTTGGNATAGCAGCATCTGGAACNACNCCTTATGTGCTNGGTGGAATTGAAGAATGTAATAAAAANGGAATAGTTACTGGATGNATTACTTCTAATAAAAAATCNCCACTATCTATATTNGCNAAGTATNCCATAGAAGTAGTTGTAGGNCCAGAATATATAACTGGTAGTTCAAGNATGAAGGCTGGAACTGCTCAAAAATTAGTTCTAAATATGATTTCATCCACAGTTATGATAAAATTAGGGAGGATTAAGGGAAACAAAATGGTTGATATGCAATTATCTAACAACAAACTAATAAAAAGAGGTATTCATATTGTAAAATCTGAATTAAATATTTCAGAAGCAGAAGCGATTAAGCTACTTAATAAGTCTAAGAGCGTCAGGACAGCTATAAATAATTATAAAAAAAATAAAATTGAAAGGAAATAAAATAAAAGACGGCTTTATGCTTTTGTTATATTCATTATTTCCAATTATTATTGGCCCAGTAATAATTCAAATTGGAAATACTAAATACCAAACTGATCTAAATATTTATACTTTTATTGGTNTTTTNATATGTATAATAGCTATTTTTTTAATTTTTANAGGAATATTTAAAATAATAAACACTCTCTTTGAAAAATGATTTATAATTTTATTGTTTAGAAGATAGAATACTANAATATAAAAATGATTACTATAACACTTAAAGACGGCAGTAAAAAAAGTTATAAAAAAAATATAGCTGTAATAGATGTTGCAAAAGACATTAGTGAAGGATTTGCAAGAAATGTAATTTCTGCTAGTTTTAATGGAAAAANAGTAGAAGTTTCAACAAANCTGAATGAAAATGGAGTTTTAGAATTATANACATGGGATGATAATGNAGGAAAAAAAGCNTTNTGGCANTCATCCTCCCANGTTTTAGCGCAGGCATTAGAAGAATTATATCCTGGTNTTAAATTAACNATAGGACCGGCAATAAAAAANGGATTNTATTATGANGTTGANTTTAATNATCATNTCATAACAGATAAAGATTTTGATAAAATAGAATCCAAAATNATAAGNATATCAAGNGAGAAGCATGATTTNAAAATGAGATCTGTATCAAAAAATGATGCTATTAAATTCTATAAAAAATNATCNAATGATTATAAAATTGAGTTGATAAATGATTTAAATGATGGAGAAATTACTTTTTGTGATCATTCAAGNTTTACTGATTTATGCANAGGAGGTCATATACCAAATACTGGAATAATAAAAGCAGTTAAAATCACTAATGTTGCTGGAGCATACTGGAGGGCTAATGAAAAAAACAAGCAATTAACAAGGGTTTATGGCATATCCTTTCCAAAACAGAAATTACTTAACGAATATCTATTAAACCTTGAAGAAGCAAAAAAAAGAGATCATAGAGTAATTGGTAAAAAATTAAATTTATTTACATTTTCATCTAAAGTTGGCTTAGGTTTACCATTATGGCTTCCAAAAGGAGTTGATTTAAGAAAAAGACTTGAAGACTTTTTAATAAAAGCTCAAAAGAAAGCAGGTTATGAGATGGTAATTACTCCACATATAGGAAACAAAGAACTTTATATTACCTCTGGTCATTATGAAAAGTATGGGGAAGATAGTTTCCAGTCAATTAAAACCCCTAAAGAAAATGAGGAATTTTTGTTAAAACCCATGAACTGTCCTCACCATTGTGAAATATATAATTCTAGAAAATTTAGTTATAAAGACCTACCTATTAGATATGCGGAATTTGGAACTGTATACAGGTACGAACAAAGTGGAGAATTGCATGGGTTAACTAGGGTAAGAGGGTTCACCCAAGATGATGCTCATATATTCTGCAGTGAAGACCAACTAGATAAAGAATTTAAAGATGTTATAGATCTAACATTGTATGTGTTTAATCATCTAGGTTTAAATGATTTCTCTGCTCAAATTTCATTAAGAGATCCTGAAAATTCAGAAAAATATATTGGAGATAAAAAGGCATGGGAAAAATCAGAAAATGCAATATTGAAAGCCGCTAAAGAAAAAAATCTAAATTATAATATTAAATACGGTGAAGCTGCTTTTTATGGGCCAAAACTAGATTTTATGGTAAATGATGCTTTAGGAAGAGAATGGCAATTAGGAACAATACAGGTTGACTACAATCTTCCTGAAAGATTTGATCTTACGTATAAAGGGAAAGATAATTTATCTCATAGACCTGTAATGATACACAGAGCTCCTTTTGGAAGTCTTGAAAGATTTGTTGCAATATTACTTGAAAATACTGCAGGAAATTTGCCACTTTGGCTTACTCCTAACCAAGTTATAATTCTTCCCATAAGTGATAAATATGAAAAATACTCTAAAAAAGTTTTAAATTTGATAGAAAATAACGAAATTCGCGCGCTACTTGACAACAGAAGTGAGACTACGAGTAGAAAGATTAGGGATGCTGAATTAAGTAAAATTCCATTCATGATTATAATTGGTGAAAAAGAAAATGATAAAGATATGATCTCACTTAGAAGTCATGGCGGAAAAGATTATGGAATGATAAAATTGGAAAAATTCTTCCATATAATCGAGAAAGAAATAAAAAATGTTTAATTAAAACCTAAAATTATAGCTTTAAGAAGAAAAGTTTATAGACCAAGAAGAAGACGTGAGGATCCTCATAAGATTAACTCAAAGATTGAAGCACAAGAAATTAGATTAGTGGGCGACAATGTTGAGATTGGTATATATCCAACAAGTAAGGCACTAATGATTGCCGATGAACAAGGTTTAGATCTAGTTGAGATTTCACCAAAAGCAGTTCCTCCTGTTTGTAAAATTATGGATTATAAAAAATTCCTCTTTGAACAAAAAAAGAGAGAAAAGTTTTTAAAATCAAAAACATCAAAGGTGGTTGTAAAAGAAATAAGGTTTGGACCAAACACTGATGATCATGATTATGAATTTAAAAAGAAGCATGCTATTAAATTCTTATCTGACGGAGCTAAACTTAAAGCATTTGTATTTTTTAGGGGAAGATCTATTATATATAAAGATAAAGGTGAAATATTATTATTAAGACTTGCTCAAGAGCTAGAAGAATATGGAACGGTTGAGCAGCTACCAAAACTAGAAAGTAAAAAAATGATAATGATAATTACACCGAAAAAAAATAAATAAATTACAAGAAATGCCAAAAATGAAGACAAAATCCAGTGCAAAGAAAAGATTTAAGCTAACTGGGTCAGGAAAAATAAAAAGAAAGCATGCTTTCAAAAGTCATATTCTAACAAAAAAATCAAAAAAAAGAAAGTTAGCATTGACACATTCAACATTAGTACACAAAAGTGATACTGATAATATAAAACAACAGCTAAGACTTAAATAATTCTTAGCAGGTGAGTATTAACCATAAATTTGGGTACATAAAGAGTTTTTAAAAAAACCACCTAATTTAAAAAAATAGAAAA
>PACY01000040.1 GCA_002700405.1 Flavobacteriaceae bacterium
TGTAATACCTGTTTGACCAGCTAGTATCTCAGTGTCTTTATCAGTCAGATTAAATGAAGTAATCCCATTATAATCATCATCACACTCCTCTAACGGCGTAGGTACTATTACCTCGGGAACAGGATCAACTGCTATATTACATTCAGTGGAATATATTATACATCCATTACCTTCTCTATCAACTAAAGCTCTAAATACTATATTATTAAAGCTAATAGGTGTTGTAAGAATTTCTAATGTGGAATTATTTACTCCACTATAATATTCATTATCTACTAGAGTGTTCCAATTTATTCCATCACTAGATGATTCCCACTGGTAGGAATCTATAGTAGATGACGCAATTGAAAGTTGAAAACTCGAATTTTCACAAACCAAAACTGATTCTTGAGGTTGCTCATCAATTATAATTGTTCCGTCAATTATATAGTCAGTACCAGGAATATTGTATCCATCATTTGCATTATTTACTAAACCATTTGAATCTACAGTAACTGTATTGTCTCCTAATAATCCATCTTGATTAACATCTGAATAACCAGCCTCAACAACATCACTACAGTCATCTTCATCAGATTCTAAATCAATATAATTGTATAAACCATCACCATCAGTGTCTGAAACAGTAAAATTAGTTGTACCTGAATCTGCACTAGTTTCTATACTGTCAAATAAACCATTATCTCCAACACTACCAGAAGAATTATCTATAACTCCGTCTAGATCAGTGTCAATTATTGTTGCTCCAGATTCTTGTGAATCATAAATACCATCATTATCTGAATCTAAATCTAAATAGTCTAGAACTCCATCTTCATCAGAATCTATTGGTGTTGATTCAAAACTAAACATATCATCATACCCATCACCATTAGCATCAATACTTGAAAGTGGTTGATAATTAGATCCAGATGATTCTATGATATCTAGAATACCATCATTATCACTATCGCTATCTTCTGCGTCCACTATTGAATCACCATCAGAATCTATTGGAACACATGTCGCTGTAACATTAAATACAGCTTTATTAACTGCATCAGATGAATTATAATGAACCATTTCAAAAAAGTCTGTTAAGTGGGTATAGAATTTAAATGTTGAATCAGCACTATCAAGACTTGTTCCATTTATTTTAAAACGGATTTCAAAATTTGAAAAATTAGTTATTCCACTTTCAAATATTTTATCAAAATTAGTATCAATTAAAATTTGATCATCTGGATCAAGAAGAGTAATGGTTTTATCATAAGGAACTTTAAGACTAAACCATTCTTCATTATCCATAGTATTACAATCTATAGGTAAGCCAGTATTTATATCAGTAATACAATCATAGCTGATTGCTAAACTGATTTCATTATCGAATGTTATTGAACTGGAGATATACCCATCCTGCTCAATATTATCACTATCTAGATATGGCGTTGGAGAAAAAGTTTCCCAATTCCCTATGTTATCTCCTATCCAATTTGCAGAACTAACATCTGAGCTTTCAAGTCCAAATGTATAATTATACAAACCTTCTATACTACCTCCTGCATCACCTGTTAAGTCAATTAGTTTGTTGCCCAGTGATTCAAAACAATTTAAAATACCATCATTATCATTGTCAATATCAATATTATCATTTATTCCATCCCCATCAAAATCATTAGGGCATGCACTAACAGGTATATTTTCTGATAGAATAGCTCCTGGACAATTTTCAACTGCCCCAGATAGTTGATAATAACCTGGCTCACTAGGTGTAAAATCAATACTGTTTGCCCCATCTATCGGATCTCCATTATAATACCATTGATATTGATCATAAGTAGAGATGCTATTTAAACTTAAAGTCAAGTTTGGGATACATGAGTCATTATCAATTGATAATGACTGTAGTAAAATCTCTGGTTTAAAGGCAAATCCAGAATAATATCCACCAAATGTAGCATAAGTATATGCACCAAATGATGCTACATATACTTGAGATGTAGACTCTACTGAAACATTTCCTGTTAAACCTTCAATTGTATATGTTACAAAATCACTATTCCCATTCACAGATTGTGCTGTTGTAGTATAATTTGAAATATCTAAATCATTGATTAAAAGAGTTGATCCAGTCTCAGTAACTAAAGTTATAACCCCAGAAAATGATTCGGAACCAATTTGATTTAAATATGGTATGTTATCAACAATTTTTGGGGTTTGACAGTTTATAGGTGGAACAAAAAATAGTCCTTGATTTGGAATTCCACTAAACCCACCACCACCATCTCCAGGCCTTACACCTCCAATTACTTGAAAAGCGAATACAGGTTTGTCTGTGCTAACATACATATTACTTGATTGTCCTAAAGGAGGGCCTGCACTTCCATCACTAGGATAAGAAACACCATAATAAGAAGCATCAATTGAAACAAAATCTCCAGCATTTGCAAGGTTAGCAAACAACATTCCATTTACATTTACTACAGTATTATCTTCATGAGCAATTATTAAAGGTCTTTCTATTTCATCTGGCCCAACTCCTCTTACAAAAATATATTCTGATCCAATTCTCTCTACTGGAGCAACTTGATCAATTCCAACATCTTGTCCATAATCACCATCATCCAGATTAGCATTACTTCCAGTAAGAGATCCACTATTTACCGCAATTGGTTTATCTGATTCCACTAATACTCCAATAAAACCCTCTGCATTATCTGAATTTGAAGAAGGTGAAGCTGCTATAACATAACTTTCACCTGCATTTAATTGAATATTACTTGTTGCCGCGTCATTAATAATTGTAACGCCGTTTCCAAAATTTGAAAAATTTACGGTAGTATTATCTTGACTGGCTAATACGCTTATGAAATTTAAATATTGAGATTGTTGTCCTGTTAGGTTCCCTAAATTTCTAAAAGTTCCTACTCTAAATTCTTCCCCAAGTGCTGCCAGTCCTTTACTTACAATACCACCTGCTTGATAATACTGCTGACTTGTAAATAATCTGACAGAGACGTAAACTAAATCTTCTGCTTCAATTATAAAACCTTTATCTGATAGATTTTGTCCAGAAAGATTGGTTTGGGCAATAAAATTTGTATCAGTTCCAGTTCCAACATAATACTCATACGGGTTTGCATTTGAAACTTGAACTGTTTCTGGTGTTCCACCTATAGGATTAATTGTAACATTAAATGGTATTTCGTTAGGAGTAGATATATATAGGTATTGGATCTGAGGACTTGCAGCACCTGATCCAGTAGTTCCAATTGGAGGTATGTAATGAGTTTTACTAAACTGAGCATTTATGTCTTGAAAAACAAAACATAATATTATAAATAGGAGAAATCTTAAATATCCGCTAAATCCTTTCATTTATTCCTATTGAATTATTGGGAGATAAAGATAATAATAATCCTTTTGTTATTAATACAAAATAAAAAAAGCCCTGAATTAGGGCTTTTTTATTGATTGTTATTATAAAATTACTTGATTATATCATAACTTCTTTTGATAAAATTAGTCAATTCTTCACCTTTTAATAACCCATGAGATAGTCTTGCTAAATCTAAACTTTGATTGATTAGCCTCTCTTGTTTCTTTCTAGTTTTGGTCTTTAAAATTTGAACAACTAAATCAGAGTTAGTATTTACGACTAAATTATATATCTCTGGCATATTGCCAGCTCCAAACATTCCGCCACCACCTGTTTGTTGCATTTCTTTCATTCTTCTCATAAACTCAGGTGTTGTTATAGTAAACGGATCATCTTTACCATCCAATGATTCTAATTTTATAGTATATTTTTCATCAGGGATTACTTCTTTTAACACACTTTCTAGATTAGTTTTTTGTTCTTCATTTAATTTTGAAACTTTTGAATCATCTTTATTAATTAGACTGTCAATATGATCAGAATCAACTCTAGCAAATGATATTTTTTCTTTTGAACTTTCAAGTTTCTGAATTAGATGACTTACAATAGGTGAATCTAATAGTAATATTTCATATCCTTTAGCTTTTGCGTTTTCAATATAGCTATGTTGTGCTTCTTTATCGGATGCATAAAGGATAATAAGTTTATCATCTTTATCAGTCTGTTTTGCTTTAATTTTATTATATAATTCTTCATATGTATAGAATTTCCCATCTACAGAAGGATAAAGTGCGAATTTTTCAGATTTATCAAAGAATTTATCTTCACTTAACATCCCATATTCTATCACAATTTTTATATCATTCCATTTTTTTTCATAATCTTCTCTATTCTTCTTAAATAATGAGGTTAATTTATCGGCAACCTTTCTTGTAATATAAGCTGATATTTTTTTGACAGCACCATCTGCTTGCAGATATGATCTTGACACATTTAGCGGTATGTCAGGTGAATCAATAACACCCCTTAATAGAGTCAAAAACTCAGGAACAATACCTTCAACATTATCTGTAACAAAAACTTGATTTTGATAAAGTTGAATTTTGTCTTTCTGCATATTTAAATCATTACTGATTTTAGGGAAGTAGAGTATACCAGTTAGATTAAATGGATAGTCTACATTTAGATGAATATTAAACAATGGTTCTTCAAATTGCATAGGATATAATTCCCTGTAAAAATTCTTATAATCTTCATCTTTTAAGTCTTTTGGTTGTTTTGTCCAAGCAGGTTGAGGATTATTAATAATATTGTCTACAGTTATCGTTTTAGGCTTTTCATCTTCTTTAGCATCTTTTGGGAGTGGAATATTTTCTTCTTTTGTTCCAAACTTAATTGGCACAGGCATGAATTTATTATACTTTGTTAATAGCTCNGTTATTCTACTTTCTTCAAGAAATTCTTTGGAATCTTTATCNATATGTAATATTATTTCAGTTCCTCTANTCTTTTTATCAGATTTNTCTAGAGTATAATTTGGAGAACCATCACATGTCCAATGTGNTCCAGGNTTCTTCTTATAAGATTTNGAAATTATCTCTACTTTTGATGATACCATAAATGCNGAATAAAAGCCTAGACCAAAATGGCCAATAATTCCGGTATCTTTAGCTGAGTCTTTGTATTTTTCTAAAAATTCTTCAGCTCCAGAAAATGCGACTTCATTAATATACTTCTCAACTTCTTCACCAGTCATGCCAATCCCTTCATCGATTATATGTAGTTTCTTTCCTTTTTTATCAATTTTTATCTCAATTTTAGGATCATTTAGCTCTATTTTTTCTTTTCCAGTACTAGCTATATGTTTTAATTTTATAGTAGCATCTGTTGCATTACTAATAAGTTCTCTAAGAAAAATTTCATGATCGCTATATAGAAATTTCTTGATTAGCGGAAAAATATTTTCAACTGAAACATTAATATTACCTTTTTTCATTTTTCACTATTTTTAATTAACATTAATTTACTTTCAATAAAGATGCCAAAATTAATATCCTGACAAAGTGACATAACTAATTGAACCTAATTCTAGATAAATAAAGCCCTATAAATGTTATTAAACCATTTATAGGAAGTAGTTCGTATCCAAACTGATATAAATTAGATAAAGCATAACTTTTAGCGCATAACCATTTTCCTTGGTTACATTCAATTAAATTTAAGTCAAAGTAGTACGCATATATTGTAGGAGATAAACTTAGCAGATATGTTAAAATTGGAGCAGCTAAAACTATTAAATAAATATATTTTTCTTTTAATTTGAATTTAGTATATAGTCCAAAAGCAAATAGACCTAATAAAGGACCATATGTATAGGATGCTACAGTAAGCAGACTATCAATTACATTACTGCTGAGAACATATTTAAAAATTATTATAATAAAAACTAGCGTTAGACTCATAAGTACATGGACTCTTTTTCTAATACTTTTTTGAATTGTAGCATTTTTGTTTTTTATATCAATAAAATCTATACAAAAAGAAGTGGTTAGAGAAGTTAAGGCGCTATCTGCACTACTATAAGCAGCAGCAATAAGTCCAAGAATAAAAGTCACGGATAATAATATACCTAATTCTCCATTTAAAGCAATTTCAGGAAATAGTAAATCAGTTTTTGGCTGACCATCCATTAATGGGATTAATATGTCGTTTTTATTTTTAAATATGTATAAAAGACTGCCAAGGATCATAAAAAAGTAAGTAACTAGTACAAGTACAACACTAAATACAATCATATTTTTTTGAGCATCTTTTAATGATTTACAAGTTAGATTCTTTTGCATCATATCCTGATCTAAACCAGTCATACAAATAGTGACAAACATTCCTCCGATAAATGATTTCAAGAAATGATGCCTTTCTAAAATATTATCTGTAAAAAAAACAGTATTATAGTTGCTAAACTCATCAGATTTTATAAAATCAATGAAAGTCCAGTTTAGACTATTTAGGATTCCATAAATTGATATAAATACCGCTAGAATCATAAAAAATGTTTGTAGTGTGTCGGTCCAAACAATAGTTTTTATTCCACCTCTATAGGTGTAAATCCAAATTAAGATAACTGAAATAGTAACTGTTACAGGAAAAGGGATATTCCATTGATCAAACACAAATTGCTGTAAAACAATTGCTACTAAGAACAGTCTAAATGAAGCTCCTAACAGTCTAGAAATAAAAAAGTAAAAAGCACCAGTTTTATGTGCAACACTTCCAAATCTAAAATTTAAATATTCGTAAATAGAAGTTAAATTAAGTTTATAATATACGGGTAGAAGTACTTGACTTACAATTATGTATCCAAAGAAATATCCAAAAACAACCTGTAAATAGCTAAACTGTGAAGATTCAATCCATCCTGGTACTGAAATAAATGTAACTCCTGACAAAGATGCGCCTACCATTCCAAATGCTACCACATACCATGGAGCATTTTTTCCTGCATTAAAAAAAATAGAATTACTATCATTTTTTCCTGTTATATAAGAAATTGCAAATAATAGGATAAAATAACCAACAATTAGCAGTAATATATTTGTAGCATTCATACAGGTAGATAATTATTCAAATTACATATTATTTGTATGATTTACCAAATAATTCTTTATTAGAAACGTTTTATTTTTCAATCTGTAAAATTTGTAAGTTTGCTAAATGGAATTTTCATCAAAACTAATTGAGACTGCAGTTAATGAAATATCAAAATTGCCTGGAATAGGGAAGAGAACTGCATTAAGACTTGTTTTATTTTTATTAAGACAGCCTAGTGATCAATCAAATGATCTTTCTAAGGCTATTTCTGAAATGCGATCAAATGTAAATTTTTGCAATAATTGTCATAATATATGTGATGCAGATTTATGTGATATTTGTTCAAATCCCAATAGAGAGAAATCTGTTGTCTGTATTGTAGAGGATATAAGAGATGTTATGGCGATTGAAAATACTAGTTCTTACAAGGGATTATATCATGTTTTAGGTGGAAAGATTTCTCCTTTAGATGGTATAGGTCCTAATGAATTAAATATAACTAGTTTAATAGACAAAATAGATAAGGGTGGGATTAATGAAATTATTTTTGCGTTAAGCTCTACAATGGAGGGAGATACCACTAATTTTTATATCTACAAGCTTATTAAACAATATAATATTATTACATCAACAATTGCTAGAGGAATATCTATAGGGGATGATTTAGAATATACAGATGAAATTACACTAGCTAGAAGTATAACCAATAGGATTCCTTTTGAAACTTCTATAAAAAATTAGATTTAGGATTTATCAGTCATTATAGTTAGCTATGATTCTAGGTTTTTCTTAGAGCTATGTTTAAGAAGCCTTAAGGAATCAACAAAAAATATAAAATCGGAAATAATCGTAGTTGATAACAATTCTAATGATGATTCTATTAATATGATTAAATCTTTATTTCCTGATGTATTATTAATAGAAAACAAAGTCAATTTAGGTTTTTCTTATGCAAATAATTTAGGTGTCAAAAAAGCTAAAGGAAAATATATTTGTTTATTAAATCCTGATACCGTTGTTCCAGAAGATTTTTTTAGTAGAATAATAAAATTTAAAGAATCTAAAAATAGTATAGGTATTGTAGGATGTAAAATGATTGACGGTAAGGGTAATTTCTTGCCAGAAAGCAAAAGAAATCTTCCTTATACATCGATGGTGCTTAAGCGATTCATTGGTTTAAAAAATAAGTATTACTTTGATAATCTTTCTAAAGATGAAATTGGTGGGGTAGATGTTTTATGTGGAGCTGTAATGTTTTTTGAAAAAAAGGATTTTCAAAAAGTAGACGGATTTGACGAAAAATATTTCATGTTTGGAGAAGATATTGATCTTTCACATAAGTTACTTAAACAAGGTTTAAAAAATTATTATTTAGGAGATTTATCTATAATTCATTACAAAGGGGAAAGTACTAATAAAAACCATAAATATTATAAGAGTTTTTATGGTGCAATGGGTATTTATTATAGGAAGTACTTAGCTAATAATATTTTGAATAAGTTATTGTCTTATATCACAATTGAATTAATCATATTTTTTAAATCATTTACAATCGCTTCTAGATTGAATTTTGAAAAAAAGCATAAGGATTGTTATTTAATTTCAGATATAATTTATGATGGCTTAAAAAATAGAGTTTCTAAACAAATTAATTCAATTCAAAAACTTTCTGACAAGTTAGAAAACTGTGAGATTATTTTTGATTCAAATCATCTTAGTTATAAAAACATTATTTGTACAATGGAAAAATTTTCAAACAATAATTCTGTTATATTTAAAATTATACCAAAGACAGCTAGCTTTATAATTGGAAGTGATAATTCTAAAGAACATGGTCAAGTAATTTTATTTGATTTAAATAAGTAATTTATTACGTGTTTTTTCATTAATTTAGTTCATCATTTTAATCAATAATATTTTACTGTGGGCAAGTTTGAATTGAAATTACCTAAGATGGGAGAAAGTGTAGCTGAAGCTACCTTAACTTCATGGTTAAAAGATATAGGGGACAGTATAGATATGGATGAGGCTGTTGTAGAAATTGCTACTGATAAAGTTGATTCTGAAGTGCCTTCTGAATACAAAGGTGTTTTAATTGAAAAATGCTTTAAGGTCAATGAGGTAATTAAGGTAGGTGAAACAATAGCTATAATAGAAACTGATGCTGAAATTCAAATCTCAAATACAGTAATTGAAGTAGATAAAGCTGTTGGCAACGAAAAAACTGATAGAGAGCCGGTTAAAGTAGAAGAATCTATTCCAATTAAAGAAACTAATACTTCAAAAAATGATAGTTCTGAAAATAGATTTTACTCTCCATTGGTAAAAAATATTATTAAAAAAGAAAATATTTCTGAAGCTGAACTTAATTCAATAAAAGGAACTGGAAAAAAGAGTAGAATAACTAAATCAGATATTTTAAATTATTTAAAATCTAGACTTCAACAAGCTGATCCAAGCATATCAGATATTCATATAGGTTCAGAAATAAATGTTGATAAAATTGAAAATGATCAAATTATTGAAATGACAAAAATGGGAAAGATAATTTCTAAACATATGTCAGATTCAATTAAAATTTCTGCTCATGTTCAATCCTTTATTGAAGTAGATGTTACTAAAGTTTGGAATTGGAGAAATAGAGTAAAGGATAGTTTTCAAAAAAGAGAAGGTGAAAAGTTAACTTTTACCCCAATATTTATCGAAGCAGTTGCTATTAATTTAAGATCATTTCCTATGTTAAATATATCTGTTGATGGTGAGAAAATTATAGTTAAAAAGGATATTAATATTGGAATGGCAACAGCACTGTCAGATGGGAATTTGATTGTTCCAGTAATTAAAAAAGCTGATCAACTTAATCTGGTAGGAATGACAAAAGTTGTAAATGATTTATCATTTAGAGCAAGAAACAATAATTTAAATCCAGATGATGTATATGGAGGAACATACACTGTTACTAATGTAGGCGTATTCGGAAGTGTGATGGGAACACCAATTATAAATCAACCACAGGTAGGGATCCTTGCTCTAGGAGCTATTAGAAAGGTTCCTGCTGTAATAGAAACTGATCAAGGTGATTTTATTGGTATTAGACATAAAATGTTTATTTCACACTCCTATGATCATCGTGTTGTTAATGGTGCTTTGGGTAGTCAGTTTATAAAAGGAGTTAAAGATTATTTGGAGTCTTGGGATGTTAATAGAGAAATTTAACACTAATGAAGATTATCTGTGTTGGAAGAAATTATGTTGATCATATAAAAGAGCTAGATAATAATAAGCCTAAAGAGCCTGTATTATTTCTAAAACCTCAAACTTCTATTATTAATAAGAGACAACCTTTTTTTATACCAAGCTTTTCTAATGAAATACATTATGAATTAGAGGTTATTATAAAAATTAATAGACTAGGTAAATTTATTCAAAGAAAATTTAGTCACAAATATTATGATGAGATTGGCTTAGGTATAGATTTTACAGCTAGAGATATGCAGTTAGAACTAAAGAAAAATGGTTTGCCATGGGAAAAGGCAAAAGCTTTTGATGGCTCATGTCTTATAGGTGATTGGATAAAAAAGAGTGATTTTAATAATGTTGACGATATAAATTTTAAATTGACAAAAAATGAAGAAATTGTTCAGAATTCAAGTACTAGTTTGATGCTATGGAAAATAGATGAATTAATAGAATATATATCTAAATTTTTTACATTAAAAATTGGTGATGTGATTTTTACTGGAACACCATCTGGAGTGGGAAAAGTTAATTTAAATGACAACTTAAAAGGTTATATGAACGATAAAGAATTGTTATCCATAAATGTAAAATAAAACATGACTTCATTAGAAAAATTAATAGAATCTAAATTGAAAGCATTAAATAAAACTCTTTCAGTTGCAGAAAGCTGTACAGGAGGATCAATATGTAGCAGCATTGTTTCAACCCAAGGAGCATCTGTTTTTTTTCAAGGAGGAGTTGTTTGCTATTCAACGGAATCTAAGATAAATATTCTTGGTTTGGATCCTAAAATAATTAATAAACACTCAGTTGTAAGTAAAGAAGTTTGTGAATTGATGGCCATTTCTGTTAAAAATCTTTACAATTCTGATTATTCTATTGCTACAACAGGAAACGCAGGACCTGAAAAAGGTGAGTCAAATGCAGCAATAGGGAAGGTATTTATATCTGTATCATCTGATAATGAAATCAAAACATATGAGTTAGATTTTGACGGTGATAGAGAAAATATAATAAATAATGCGGTTTTAAAAGCATTTGAATTACTAAACGATACCATATAAAAAATTGATAAATTTAGTTTGTGGGTTATAAAAAAATTGTAAATTCGCGGCTGATAATTTATTTATTATAATAAGTTTAATATTATGTCTAAAATTTGTCAGATTACAGGTAAAAAAAGCATGGTAGGCAATAATGTTTCCCATTCTCTTAATAGGACTAAACGTAGATTTAACGCAAATCTGATAAAAAAACGTTTTTATATTCCTGAAGAGGATAGATGGGTTACTTTGAAAATTTCAACATCTGCTTTAAAAACTATCAATAAAATTGGCATTCAGGCAGCTTTAAAAGATGCTAAACTTAAAGGCTTTATTAAATAATTATTAATTATGGCAAAAAAAGGGAATAGAGTTCAAGTAATTTTAGAATGTACAGAGCATAAGGATAGCGGTATGCCTGGGACTTCTAGATATATTACTACTAAAAACAAAAAGAATTCTCCTGATAGAATTGAATTAAAGAAATTTAACCCAATTCTAAAGAAAATGACAATGCATAAAGAAATAAAGTAAATTTTATTAATCATGGCAAAAAGGCAGTAGCAACATTACAAACAGGATCAAAAAGACTTACAAAAGCTATAAAAATGGTTAAGTCTCCTAAATCTGGTGCCTATCTCTTTGTTGAATCAATTCTACCTGCTGAAAAGGTTAATGATTTTCTAGGAAAGAAATAAACAATTTTTTCTCATATCTTTTATAATTGCTCCTTAAACCAAAGCGGCATTTGTTATATATTTACTTATAACAACAACTAAAATACCTTAAACATGGGATTTTTCAAGAAATTATTTTCAGTTTTTAAAAGGAAAAAAAAATCTAAAGATGATGAATCAGGTCAAGAAGAATTAAAAAAGGAAGATGAATTAGAAGTACTTGAGCCTGAGCCTGAACCAGAACCTGAATCTGAACCTGAACCAGAGCCTGAGCCAGAACCTGAGCCAGAGCCAGAGCCAGAACCTCAACCAGAACCTGAATCTGAACCTGAACC
>PACY01000041.1 GCA_002700405.1 Flavobacteriaceae bacterium
AGCCAAGGAACAGGTGAAGATGATGCAAAACAACAAGCACCAATATTACTGGAGGCAAAGGACATGCTATTAAAATGGGAAGCTGGTGATAAAGAAGTGGTTGCTCTTTGGAAAAAAATGAATCAGTGGGTTTATGATGGATTTGAAGTTACCTATAAAAGACTTGGTGTTGATTTTGATTCATACTATTATGAGAGTCAAACATATTTACTTGGAAAAGAGTTTATTAAGACAGGGTTAGATAGTGGAGTTTTTTATAAAAAAGATGATGGCTCTGTATGGTGTGATTTAACAAGTGATGGATTGGATGAAAAAATTGTCTTAAGAGCAGACGGAACAGCTGTTTATATGACTCAGGATATTGGTACAGCCGTACAACGAGTAAAAGATAATCCAGATATTAATTCTATGGTTTATACTGTTGGAAATGAACAGGACTATCATTTTAAGGTACTGTTTTTAATATTAAAAAAATTAGGTTTTTCATGGGCTAAAAATCTATTCCATTTAAGTTATGGAATGGTTGATCTTCCCACTGGAAAAATGAAAAGTAGAGAAGGAATAGTAGTTGATGCAGATGATTTGCTGGAAGAGATGAGTGAAACAGCCAAAAATATTTCTAAGGAATTAGGAAAATTAGATGGATATGATGAAAATCAGAAACAAGAAGTATATGAAACCATTGGGCTGGGAGCATTAAAATATTTCATCCTAAAAGTTGATCCAAAAAAGAGAATTTTATTTGACCCAAAAGAGTCTGTTGATTTTCAAGGAAATACTGCTTCATTCATTCAATACTCTTATGCTAGGATTCAGTCCATTATTAGAGGAGTAAACTTTGAATCATCAAAAGAAAAGTATCAAAGACCTTTAGAAGACAAGGAAAAAGAACTAATTAAACAATTAGAAGTTTTCCCTTCAATAATACAAAATGCTGCCACAAGTCATAACCCTGGGCTTATAGCAAATTACCTATATGATTTAGTTAAAATATTTAATTCTTTTTATCAAAGTGCACCAATATTGAAATCTGCATTTATTGATAAAAAAAGTTTTAGGGTTGATCTATGTAGATCTGTTGGATATACAATTAAAAATGCATTGGGACTACTTGGAATTGGTGTAGTTGATAGAATGTAGTTTTTATTTAGAAAGAACAGCTACTTTTTTTAAATTTGACTTTTAATAAAATACTTATCATATGTTTGATAATCTTAGTGGTAAATTAGACAAAGCCTTTCAACTCTTAAAAGGCCATGGTAGAATAACAGAAATTAATGTTGCTGAAACACTTAAAGAAGTACGTCGTGCTCTTTTAGATGCGGATGTAAATTATAAAACAGCTAAAGATTTTACTGAAAAAGTTAAGCAAAAGGCCCTGGGTCAGGATGTATTAACTTCATTAAAGCCTGGTCAGCTAATGATCAAAATAGTCAAGGATGAATTGACTGAATTAATGGGTGGAGATTCTGCTGAAATCGATTTAACTACTAAGCCTTCTATTGTTTTAATGTCTGGATTACAAGGGTCTGGTAAAACAACTTTTTCAGCTAAGCTTGCCAATTTTTTAAGAAAGAAAAACAGCATGAAACCTCTTATGGTTGCCTGTGATGTATACAGGCCTGCTGCAATTGAGCAGTTACATGTGCTTGGAAAAGATTTAGACATTGAGGTATATAGTGAAGAGGACAATAATGATCCAGTTTCTATAGCAAAAGCTGGTATTAAGCATGCCAAGTCAAAAGGATTTAATTTGGTTATAGTAGATACTGCGGGTAGACTAGCTATAGATGAATTTATGATGACTGAGATCTCAAACATTAAAAAAGCTATTAAGCCACAGGAAGTTTTATTTGTAGTAGATTCAATGACTGGTCAAGATGCAGTAAATAGTGCAAAAGCTTTTAATGAAGTATTAGATTTTAATGGAGTAGTTCTAACCAAGCTTGATGGTGATTCTAGAGGTGGTGCAGCTTTATCAATAAAAAGTGTTGTAGATAAACCAATAAAATTCATTGGAACAGGTGAAAAGATGGAAGCCTTAGATGCTTTCCATCCAGCAAGAATGGCTGATAGAATTCTTGGAATGGGAGATGTTGTTTCACTTGTAGAAAGAGCACAGCAACAATTCGATGAGGAGGAAGCTAGAAAGGTTCAAAAGAAAATTGCAAAGAATAAATTTGGCTTTGATGATTTCTTAAATCAAATTCAGCAAATCAAAAAGATGGGTGACATGAAAGATTTAGTGGGGATGATTCCAGGTGCAGGAAAGATGATGAAGGATGTAGATATTGATGATGATTCCTTTAGACATATAGAAGCAATTATTTACTCCATGACACCTAAAGAAAGATCTAATCCAGCACTGATTGATCATTCTAGAAAAAAACGAATCAGTAAAGGTTCTGGAACAACTCTTGATGATGTAAATCAGCTTATGAAGCAATTCTCTCAAATGAATAAAATGATGAGAATGATGCAGACTATGGGCTCAGATAAAATGATGCAGATGATGCAAAATGCTAAAAAATAATTATTAGAATGACCATTTTAGACGGAAGAAAAACAAGTAATGATATTAAGGATGAGATTGCAGTAGCTGTAAATGAAATCACAGCATCTGGCTCAAGAGCTCCTCATTTGGCAGCTGTTATTGTGGGTGAGGATGGTGCTAGCCTGACTTATGTGGGCAGTAAGGTTAGAGCATGTAAAAGAGTAGGCTTCGATTCCACTCTTGTAAAACTTCCAGAAATCACCACTGAAGATGAGCTGCTTAATAAAGTGGATGAATTAAATAATGATCAAAATATTGATGGTTATATAGTTCAGCTTCCACTACCTAGTCATATAGACTCTAAAAAAATATTAATGGCTGTTGATCCAGCTAAAGATGTAGATGGATTCCATCCAACTAATTTTGGAAAAATGGCACTTAATCTGCCTACTTTTATTTCTGCTACACCATATGGAATTATGGAACTTTTAGAAAGATATAATGTAGAGACTCAGGGGAAACATACAGTGGTTATTGGCAGGTCTGATATTGTTGGAAGACCAGTGAGTATTCTAATGAGTAGAAAATCCAATCATGGAAATTCAACGGTAACCTTAGCTCATAGTAGAACTCAAAGCATTGCTGAGTTAACAAGACATGCTGATATTATTATTTCAGCATTAGGGTCTCCTAATTTTGTTAAGGCAGACATGGTAAAAGAAGGCGTAGTAGTGGTTGATGTTGGGATTACTAGAGTTAAGGATGATTCAGAAAAAGGTTACAAAATTGTAGGTGATGTAGATTATGAGAATGTTTCAAAAAAGGCAAGTTATATAACTCCTGTTCCTGGTGGAGTTGGTCCTATGACAATAGCTATGCTATTAAAAAACACCCTTCAAGCATTTCACAGCTAATTGGGATTAATTATTTTTTTCAAAAATTTGGTTGAAGTCCTTGAATGATTTGAATTCAAGTGCATTTCCTGTAGGATCTTTAAAGAACATTGTGGCTTGTTCACCAGCCAGCCCTTTAAATCTAATGTAAGGCTCAATAATAAACTCCACTCCATTTTGAATTAAATGTTTTGAGAATTTATCAAAATCATCCCATTCTAATATAACACCAAAGTGTGGCACTGGGACATCTTTGCCATCCACTGGATTTGTATGCAGCTGTTCTTTTGATTTTTCTTTATAATGAATCACAAGCTGATGGCCAAATAAATTAAAGTCTACCCAATGATCACTGCTTCTCCCTTCCTTACAGCCTAGAATATCTCTATAGAATTCTCTACACTCAGGAATATTATCTACTGGAATTGCAAGATGAAATGGAGTTAGTTTTTTCATTTACTTTTTTAACATACCTATAAGCTCAGCAATTTCTTTATCATTTAATAGTCGGTACTTGCCCTCTTTAATATCTAATTTTATATTCATAATTCTTACTCGTTGCAAGGCAACAACTCTAAAATCAAAATATTCACACATTCGTCTTATTTGCCTATTTAATCCTTGAGTTAAAATAATTTTAAATTCTGTAGATTTTAATTTTTCTACTTTACATTTTATGGTTTTTTTACCAAGAATTTCAACCCCTTCACTCATTTTCTTCAGCACAGCCTCTGAAATAGGTCTATTAACTCTTACTAGATACTCTTTTTCGTTATTGTAAGCAGTTTTTAGGATTTTGTTAGCCGTATCACCATCATTGGTTAATAGAATCAATCCTGTNGTTGTTTTATCAAGTCTTCCAATTGGAAAAACTCGCTCACGAAAATTNAAATAATCAATGATATTNTTTTCTTCAACCCCAGCATTTGTTGTACACACTACACCTCTGGGTTTATTAAGTGCAATAAAAATTCTTTTTGTTTTCTTTTTNTTNATTTTTTCTCCATCAACATGGATGANATCATCCTTTTGAACTTTNTAGCCCATTTTTGCTTCTTTGGAATTAANCATAATTCTCCCCATTTCAATTAGNTTATCTGCTTCTCTTCTAGAGCAGTAACCTATTTGACTCAAATATTTATTAATTCTAGTTCCTTCTGAACTCATTTTCTTACAATAATTTTATTCGATGTTAAATATAGATAATTAAGATCTTTATATTTGCAAGTGATGGATAAAAATACTCAAGAATTATTACAAAAAGGAGAGGCTTTGCCAGTTATGGAAGCTTTCTACACAATTCAGGGTGAGGGCTTTCACAAAGGAAAAGCATCTTATTTTATTAGGATTGGCGGATGTGATGTGGGCTGTCATTGGTGTGATGTGAAAGAAAGTTGGGATGCTGATGCCCATCCAATTATTCCAACCAATAAGATAGTGAATGATTCTATTGAGCATAGTGACACTATTGTTATCACTGGTGGTGAGCCACTAATGTGGGACATGACCTCCTTAACAAATGGGTTAAGAAGTAATAATAAAAAAGTGCATATAGAAACCTCTGGAGCATATAAATTAACTGGCACTTGGGATTGGATATGTCTATCACCAAAGAAAAGAATGAATCCCTTAGATGAGATTTATCAAGTAGCAGATGAGTTAAAAGTAATTATATACAATAATGATGATTTAAAATTTGCTGAAGAGCAGGCCGATAAAATAAATTCAAAGGCTCATTTATTTTTACAACCAGAATGGGATAAGCGTGATAAAATGATCCCAATAATGGTAGATTATGTTAAAAATAATCCCAAATGGAAGATATCACTTCAGACACATAAATATTTAAATATTCCATAAAAAAACCTCAATTGACTCAGACTGTTTTAAAAGTTTCCATAAACCCAAATAAACAGCTTGATTTTTGCTAAAAAAAACCTTGCAAAATTGTTAATAACTTAGCTCTTTTTTAAGAGGTGATTTTAATCTGTTGCGCTATAGTTTTTCGTATATTTGTAATAGTGATTTATTCTTAAAAAAAACATTTATTTTTTTTGACCTTTTTTTAAGCATATTTAAAACAAAAAAATGAGCGAAAATACACAAAAATATTCTGCTGATAGCATACAGGCCTTAGAGGGCATGGAGCATGTTAGAATGAGGCCTTCAATGTATATTGGTGATGTAGGGTCTAGAGGACTTCACCACTTGGTATATGAGGTTGTTGATAATTCAATTGATGAAGCATTAGCAGGTCATTGTAGTAACATTACTGTAACTATAAATGAAGACAATTCAGTTACTACTGAAGATGATGGTAGAGGGATTCCTATAGGGATTCACAAAAAAGAAGGTGTCTCAGCCTTAGAAGTTGTAATGACTAAAATTGGAGCTGGAGGAAAATTTGATAAAGATTCATATAAAGTTTCTGGAGGGCTGCATGGAGTTGGTGTAAGTTGTGTAAATGCGCTTTCAGAAGCTCTTAAAGCTAGTGTTCATAGAGATGGTAAGGTTTGGGAACAAGAATATGAAAAGGGAGTTCCATTATATCCAGTAAAAGAAGCTGGTACTACAGATAAAACAGGTACGATAGTTACCTTTAAGCCAGACACAAGCATTTTTACTGATATCCAGGAATATAGCTATGATATTTTAGCTAGTAGATTAAGAGAATTATCATTTCTAAATAAAGGGATTACAGTCATATTAATTGATAGAAGAAATAAGGATAGTAAGTCAGGAGAGTTTCAAAAGGAAGTTTTCCATTCTAAAGAAGGATTGCCTGAATTTATTAGATTCTTAGATGGTAGTAGAGAGCCACTAATGAAGGATGTTATTGCCTTTGAGGGTGAAAAAAATGGTGTTCCTGTTGAGGTTGCTATGATTTATAATACTTCATATGCAGAAAACTTACATTCCTATGTAAATAACATCAACACTCATGAAGGAGGGACGCATTTAAGTGGTTTCAGAAGAGGTTTAACTCATACATTAAAGAAATATTCAGAAGGATCTGGAATGCTTGATAAATTAAAATTTGAAATAGCAGGTGATGATTTTAGAGAAGGATTGACAGCAATAATTTCTGTAAAAGTTGCTGAACCTCAATTTGAAGGACAAACAAAAACAAAGCTTGGAAATAAAGAAGTATCATCATGCGTAAGTCAGGCAGTTTCAGAAATGTTAAGAGACTATCTTGAAGAGCATCCGGATGATGCTAAAATTATTGTACAAAAAGTGATACTTGCTGCTCAAGCAAGGCATGCTGCTCAAAAGGCAAGAGAAATGGTTCAGAGAAAATCTGTGATGAGTGTAGGAGGGCTTCCTGGAAAATTATCAGATTGTTCTGAGCAAGATCCTGCTAAATGCGAAGTTTTTCTAGTTGAGGGAGATTCTGCGGGTGGTACTGCAAAGCAAGGAAGAGATAGGGCTTTTCAAGCAATTTTACCTCTAAGGGGAAAAATATTAAATGTAGAAAAGGCTATGCAGCATAAGGTTTTTGAAAATGAAGAAATTAGAAATATATTCACTGCTTTAGGAGTTACAATTGGTACTGAGGAAGATAGTAAAGCGCTAAATATTGAAAAACTTAGATATCATAAGGTAGTTATTATGTGTGATGCTGATATTGANGGAAGTCATATTGCNACATTAATTCTAACATTCTTTTTTAGGTANATGAAAGANNTAATTGANAATGGNCATGTATANATAGCAACTCCGCCTCTTTATTTAGTNAAAAAAGGNGCAAAGAAACAATATGCATGGAATGAAGAAGATNGAGATAAAATAGTAAATGANTTTGGTGATGGATCAAANATTCAGAGATATAAAGGTCTTGGAGAAATGAANGCTANNCAATTATGGGANACTACTATGAATCCTGAGTTNAGAACATTAAGAAAGGTAGANATTTATGATCCACCTGANGCAGATAGAATNTTTTCAATGCTTATGGGGGATGAGGTTCCTCCTAGAAGAGAGTTTATTGAGAAAAATGCNATTTACGCNAATATAGATGCATAAATTTAATAATATATTATGAAAATAACAGTNGTAGGNGCNGGNGCAGTAGGAGCNAGTTGTGCTGAATATATAGCAATCAAAGATTTTGTNTCNGANGTTGTTTTATTNGATATAAAAGAAGGATATGCNGAAGGAAAAGCGATGGATTTAATGCAAACAGCTTCTTTGAATAATTTTGATACTAATATATCTGGNTCAACTAATGANTATTCTAAAACTGCCAANAGTGATGTTTGTGTAATAACNTCTGGTATTCCAAGAAAGCCAGGNATGTCTAGAGAAGAATTAATTGGTATAAATGCAGGAATTGTAAAAACAGTTAGTTCAAGTTTATTAGAACATTCNCCAGACACAATNCTTATTGTAGTTAGCAACCCAATGGATTCAATGACTTATTTAGTTCATAAGACTACTGGNTTGGNTAANAATAGAATTATTGGTATGGGNGGNGCATTAGATTCAGCNAGATTTAAGTATAGGTTAGCTGAGGCNTTAGAAGCTCCTANTAGAGAAGTAGATGGNATGGTTATAGGNGGTCATAGTGATAAAGGAATGGTTCCACTTATATCTNANGCCACAAGAAATGGTGAAAAAGTNTCTGGTTTGCTTTCCNCTGANAGATTAAACCAAGTTAAACANGACACAAAGGTTGGNGGNGCAACATTAACTGGATTATTNGGNACTTCAGCTTGGTATGCACCTGGCGCTGCTGTTAGNGCTNTGGCACAGTCAATAATANGTGATGAGAAAAANATATTTCCTTGNTCNTCATATTTAAATGGGGAGTATGGTTTAAATGATATTTGTATTGGTGTTCCTGTTATTTTAGGAAAANATGGTATTGAANAAATTNTTGANATTGANCTAGATCAATCTGATTTAGACCATNTAAAAGAAAGTGCAGAAGGAGTTAGAAAAACAAACAATCTATTAGATATCTAGTAGTAATTNTATTCTTNACCTTTTTTAACTCTTTAATAAATGAATTAAATCAGTTGGCATTTTATTTCTTATATCATATATTTGCTCCACTTTTAACTGAAATGTAATTATAANATGCAAAANAAAGGATTGATAAAATTTTTGGCNTGGCTATTTGGTTTAGTATGTNTATTCCAANTAGTTCTTACTTTNCAGTTTAATCAGGNTGAAAANAGAGCTGANGANTATACTATCAATCTTGTTGATGATTCAGAAGAAAATTTTGANACNAAAAGAAGAGATCTAAANTTAAATTATTTAGATTCTATTTCAAATATTCCAGTTTTAAATATTCTTATAGCAGAATANACNTATGATGAGCTTAAGAAAAAATCTATGAAGTTAGGTTTGGATTTNAAAGGTGGAATAAATGCTATTTTACAGATTTCNGTTAATGATATNCTTAAAACTTTATCTAATAATAGNAAAGATCCTGTATTTAATAAAGCCTTGANTGATGCAGAAGAAATNCANAAAAATAGTCAAAANACATATTTAGANGACTTTTTTATAGCATTTGANAATATTAANGGTGATGGNAAACTTGCATCTCCTGANATTTTTGCTAATAGAAATTTAAGNGAAGAAATTACTTTTAATATGTCTGANGANGAAGTTAGACCAATCTTAGAGAAAAAAATAGANGAAAGTATTGANTCTGCNCTTCAAGTTTTAAGAAAAAGAGTAGATCCTGANGGTCTTTTATCTCCTGTTATTCAAAGAATTGGAAATTCTGCTAGAATTTTATTTGAATTACCAGGGGCAAGAGATGTTGAGAGAATTAAAAAATTNTTACAAGGAACAGCACAATTAGAATTTTGGGACGCTTTTAAAGGAGAGGAGTTTATTAATTTTATAGTTCAAGCTAATGAAATTGCAAAAAATATTGAGGATTCATCTGATGAATCTTTAGTTGATTCTTCTGAAGATAATCAAGAAACTAGTGAAATAGAAGAGTTATTAGGCTCTGAAACACAAGTTGATTCTNTTGTTAATCCTATTTTAGATTTAGTTAGAGGTCAAGGCTATCCGGGAGGACCTATAATTGCTTCATTTGACTCTAGAGGTAAAGAAAAAATTTCAAAATATTTATCAATGCCTGAAGTGAGAGCATTGCTTTCTACAGAGCAAANATTTGTTAAGTTCTCATGGGGNATTACNGAGNTTGATGATGAGGGTAATGAATATTCAGANCTATATGCTCTAAAGGGTAATAGAGAAAACAANCCTTTATTAAATGGNTCAGTAATTACTGATGCCAGNCAATCCTATTCAATNGATGGAGTTAGCCCTACTGTAAGTATGCAGATGAATAGTAAAGGAGCAAAGATATGGGAGAAAATGACTNGTGATGCNTTTAATCAAGGGTCTCAAATTGCAATAGTTTTAGATGATATTGTCTATTCTGCTCCTGGAGTAACTAGTGGNCCAATTTCTGGAGGTAATTCTGAAATTTCAGGATCTTTTGATACAGCAGAGGCAATTGATTTAGCAAATGTTCTTAGAGCAGGAAAATTACCTGCATCTGCGGATATCATTCAGGCTGATGAAGTGGGACCATCTCTTGGACAAGAAGCTATTGATAGTGGAATTATATCTTTTATTATAGCTCTTATTTTAGTATTAGTATGGATGATATTTTATTACGGAAAAGCAGGAATTTATTCAAATTTAGCTTTAGTTTTTAATGTTATTTTAATTTTTGGTGTTCTTGCTGGATCAGATGCTGTCCTTACTTTACCTGGAATAGCAGGTATTGTACTTACTATTGGTATTGCAGTTGATGCAAATGTGCTTATTTATGAAAGAGTTAGAGAGGAACTATATAGTGGAAAGAAATTAAAAGCTGCAATTGTTGATGGTTACCAGAATGCATTGTCTTCTATTTTAGATGCAAATATTACTACTGGATTGACTGCCTTAATTTTAAAAGTATTTGGTACAGGACCAATTGAAGGGTTTGCTACAACCCTTTTAATTGGTATAATAACATCACTTTTCACAGCAATATTTATTTCTAGACTGTTAATTAATTGGGATACCAATAGAGGATCTCAATTTAATTTTTCAACTTATTTAACAAATGGCCTATTTAGAAATATATCTATTGATTTTCTTAAGTATAGAAAAATGGCATATGTATTATCTTTTGTAATAATTTCTTCAGGGTTATTTTCACTATTTACTTCTGGTTTAGATCAAGGAATCGATTTTGTTGGAGGGAGAACCTATACAGTTAGATTTGACAGAGATATGAATACTGAAGAGGTTAAAAGCTCAACTGACAAGATGTTTGGAAGTTCTGAAATTAAAACAATTGGATCTCCAAACCAGCTTAAAATTTCTACAAAATACAAAGTAGATGAAAATTCTGCAGAGGCAGATGAAGATGTTCAAAGAAAATTATATGAATCTCTTGTTACATTCTTGCCAGAAAACTATACTTATGATCAATTTTTAAATGCGGAAAACAATGTTGGAAAAATGATGTCTGCAAAAGTTAGCCCTACTATAGCTGATGATATAAAGCAGAATTCTTTTTGGGCTATTCTTGGTTCATTGGTAGTTGTATTTTTATATATACTGTTTAGATTTAGAAAATGGCAATTTTCATTAGGAGCTGTAGCTGCAGTTTTTCATGATGTGTTAATTGTTTTAGGAATTTTCTCTTTAACCTATAAATTCATGCCATTTAGTATGGAAATTGATCAGGCATTTATTGCCGCAATTTTGACTGTAATTGGATACTCTCTTAATGATACAGTGGTTGTATTTGATAGGATTAGAGAATTCATTAATGAGCATTCTACTTGGGAATTTAAGAAAACAGTAAATTCTGCACTTAATAGTACATTAAGTAGGACACTAAATACATCTTTTACGACATTGGTGGTACTACTTTCTATGTTTACCTTTGGAGCTGACTCTCTTAGAGGATTATTATTTGCATTAATTATTGGGGTTATAGTTGGAACTTATTCTTCGGTATTTGTGGCCACTCCTATAATGCATGATACTACAAAAAGAGATTAAGCATTAACTCTTAAGTACTTTCTATCTACATAAAATGTTCCTAAAGGAACTAATGATGCTATTAGAATTATAAATAGTTCTTTCATATTCCATTTCAATTTTATATTCACTATAAATGAAAATATTATATATATCATAAATAAAATCCCGTGTGGCATCCCTAACATCTTAACATATGTTGGGTCATCAAAAACATACTTTATTGGGACAGCAATAAATAACAATAAGATATAGGATATTCCTTCAAAAAATGCAATTATTCTAAATAGCTTTAGCATTATATTAAACAGTTATTTTCTATACATAAGATAAATTCCTAAAATAATAAAAGGAACACTAAGTACTTGACCTGTATTCATTCCTAAAATCCAATCATCTCTGCCTTCAACTTGAGCAACTTTAAAAAACTCAATTACAAATCTTAAACTCCATAAAAGAACAAAGAATAAGCCTAGCATATATCCAGAAATATTTGCTTTATTTGTCTTCCAATAAATTGAATACATCACTATAAAAATGGCTATATATCCAAATGCTTCATATAATTGAGCTGGGTGTCTAGCAAAGTCTTCACCTAGTTGTTTAAAAATAACCCCAAAAGCGCTATCTGTTGGTGTTCCAACTATTTCAGAGTTGAAAAAGTTTCCAATTCTGATGAATGCCCCACCAATGGCTACAGGCACCACTATTCTGTCAAGAATCCATAAGACAGATTTATGCAATACCTTGGTATTATATAAATACATTGCTGTTATTATTCCAATAGCAGCTCCATGACTAGCAAGACCCCTAAAACCTGTAAACTCAAAACTTGGATTAAATCTAAAGGGGAGAAAAACACTAAAAAAATCTTGTTCAAAAAGTTCAAACTGATAAAAAATTACATGACCTAATCTAGCTCCAATCATTGTTCCTATAATAGTATAGACAAATAATGAATCTAATTTTTCTTCAGAAAGATTTTCTTTCATATATATTCTTTTCATTATGTACCATCCTAGAATAAATGCAAGCATCCACATTAAACTATAGTAGTGAATAGTAAATTTCCCAAAAAGATCTATTCCTGCAGAACTTGGATCCCATGTGGTTTGTAAAGCAATCATTGGTTTTATTTTATATTAATAATTAAGGAACCGGATCATATCCTGATCTTCCCCATGGATGACAACTTAAAATTCTTTTAGTCATAAGAAACATTCCATAAAATACTCCATGCTTTTTTAAAGCTTCAATTGAATATTGAGAACAAGTAGGTTGAAATCGACATGTTGCTGGCGTAAAAGGTGAAATTAATTTTTGATAAAGTTTAATTATAAATATCATAGGATATGCTAAAAATTTCATCATTTATAATTTTAATTAATTGTAAAATCAGTTTTACCACTATTATCATTTAAAATTATACCAGCATTTTTTAGATCATCCCTAATCTTATCACTTAATTCAAAATCTTTATCATTTCTGGCCTTATCCCTTAATTCAATTAAAATTTCAACTACTGATTTAATCTTGTCATCACTTGTATTTGATTTAATTTTATCTAAACCTAACACGTCAAAGACAAAATCATTTAATTTTGTCTTAACCTCTTTTAGATCATTTTTGTTAATCTCTGCTTTTTCAGCTTTAACAAGATTTATAAATTTGACTATGTCAAAAATTTTAGCAATTAATATAGGAGTATTAAAGTCATCATTCATTGCATTATAGCAATTGTTTACCCAATCTTTAACATCAAAATCTGTTTTACTTGATGTATCTAAATTTTCTAAATTTTCAACAGCATCCATTAACTTGTTGTATCCTTTTTCTGAGGCTAACAGTGCATCATTACTTAAGTCAAGAATACTTCTATAATGAGCTTGCATCATAAAAAATCTTATTACACTTGGAGAAAATCCTTTAGAAAGTATCTTATTGTCACCTGAAATAATTTCATTTGGTAAAATGCTATTACCAGTTGATTTAGACATTTTGCTTCCATTAAGCGTTAGCATATTAGCATGCATCCAATAATTTGCTGGGTTTGTATTGAAACAAGCATTTGCTTGAGCAATTTCGCATTCATGATGAGGAAACTTTAAATCCATTCCACCTCCATGAATATCAAATTGTTCCCCTAGATATTTACTACTCATAGCAGTACATTCAAGATGCCATCCTGGAAATCCTAGACTCCATGGAGATTGCCACTTCATTATATGCTGAGGCTCCGCTTTTTTCCAAAGAGCAAAATCTTGTGGATTTTTTTTATCAGATTGACCATCTAATTTACGTGTATTATGAATAAGGTCTTCTACATTTCTTTTACTTAGAATTCCGTATTCATTTGATTTATTATATTCCATAACATCAAAGTATACTGAGCCATTTTTTTCATAAGCAAGTTTTTTGTCTATCATGTTTTTAATCAATTCGATTTGCTCTATGAGATGACCTTGAGCTGTAGGCTCAATACTGGGTGGAATTAAATTGAATTTTTTTAAGGTATCATGAAAGTCATTTGTATATTTTTGAACCACTTCCATTGGAGCAATTTTCTCAACTCTGGCTTTTTCGCTAATTCTATCCTCTGTGCTATCTTCAACCATATGCCCAACATCAGTTATATTTCTCACATATCTTATCTTCATCCCTATATGATTTAGATATCTATAGATTGTGTCAAATGACATGAAAGTTCTTAGATTTCCTAGATGGACATTGCTATAAACTGTAGGCCCACAGACATACATTCCTACATAGCCTTTAGTAATAGTTTTGAAGGGCTCTTTTTCCCCAGTTAAAGAATTGTAGATTTTTATGCTATTACTTTTATCAGAAGGCATTTATTAAAATTACATTTTATAGACCATTAAATGAAGTATCTAACTGAATATATTTTAAGAATTCATCTTTGGTAGACTTATCATATTTAAATTTTCCTCCAAATTCTGAAGTAACTGTACTTGAATCTATATCTTTAATTCCTCTTGAATTAACACACAAATGCTTTGCATCAATCACGCATGCAACATCTTCTGTTTTTAAAACTTTTTTTAGTTCCGTAACAACTTGTTTGGTTAGCCTTTCTTGGACTTGAGGTCTTTTTGAAAAATAATCTACTATTCTATTAATTTTTGATAATCCTATGACTGTTCCATTAGAAATATATGCTACATGAGCCTTACCAACAATTGGAAGTAAATGATGCTCGCATGTCGAATA
>PACY01000042.1 GCA_002700405.1 Flavobacteriaceae bacterium
CAAAAAAGTATATTTCGCATCAGACAATCATCTAGGTGCTCCTAATTTCGAACAAAGCTTAGTTCGTGAGAAAAAATTTGTTTCTTGGCTAAACAAAATTAAAGAAGATGCTGGAGCAATTATTCTTGTTGGTGATGTCTTTGACTTTTGGTTTGAATATAAAGAAGTTGTCCCAAAAGGATTTACTAGAACTCTTGGCAAGCTTGCTGAAATTTCTGATAACGGCATTCCAATTCACTTCTTTACAGGGAATCATGACATGTGGCTTAGAGATTACTTTCAGAAAGAGCTAAACCTAAGAATACATAAAGGAACTGAAGTTTTTACCATTAATGACAAGAAATTATTTGTAGCACATGGAGATGGTTTGGGACCTGGAGACACTTCTTTTAAATTAATGAAAAAAGTTTTTAAAAATCGCTTCTTTAATTGGTGTTTTAGATGTCTTCATCCTGATTTAGGAGTAAAGCTTGGAAAGTATTTGTCTAATAAAAATCGCCTTAAATCTGCTATTGAAGATTTAAAATTCAATGGCAATGAAAATGAGTGGTTAACAAAATATTGCAGAGGAAAATTAGAAAAAGAACACTACGATTGCTTTATTTTTGGTCACAGACATCTGCCACTAGAAATTGAATTATCTAATAAATCAAAGTATATAAACCTTGGTGATTGGATTACTCATTTTACCTATGCGGAATTTGATGGGAACTCAGTATCTCTAAAGAAATTTTAAAAAAGAGCTATTCATTCATGTCTTTAGTTAAATCTAATTTTCTAAAGTTTGGAAATTTAAATGAAGTAAATCCAACAGTTAATATAGTCATCACTCCTCCAAAAACTACTGCCTGAACTGTGCCCATTAGTTTTGCCGTTAATCCGCTTTCAAAAGCACCAAGCTCATTTGACGAGCCTACAAAAATTGAGTTCACTGAAGCCACTCTTCCTCTAACTTCATCAGGAGTTTTAAGTTGCAATATTGTTTGGCGAATAATCATTGAAACCCCGTCTGTCACTCCATATAAAAATAGCGCTATAACTGATACCCAAAAAATAGATGAAACTCCAAAAGCAATAATTGATAGTCCAAATCCAAAAATTGCTATGAGCAGTTTTTTCCCTGCATTTTTAGTCAGGGGAATATATGCTGAAGCAAACATCATTAAAACAGCGCCAACAGCAGGAGCGGCTCTTAATATTCCAAATCCTTCAGATCCAACCTGCAATATGTCTTGAGCATAGATTGGCAAAAGAGCTATTGCGCCACCAAATAATACAGCCACCATATCTAAAGTAATAGCAACGAGTATTGCTTTTGTTCTGTAAACAAACGAAAGGCCTGCTTTTAAGCTTTGTAAAATAGGCTCCCCAATTTTAGGATTAAGTATTGGCTTCTTTTTTATAAATACTGTTAATAGCAGTCCCAACACAATTGCTGCAAGAACAAATCCCATTGAGGCATGAACTCCAATCCATGCAATTGAAAACCCTGCAAACGCAGGCCCTACAACAATAGCTAGCTGCCATGTAGAACTGCTCCAAGTCGCAGCATTAGGATATATTTTTTTAGGCACAATAAGAGCAACTAAAGAAAATATTATCGGCCCAAAAAATGCCCTAATAAAACCCCCTATAAAAACTAATAGGTATATTCCTATTAGAATTTCATTTGAAGTATATGTAGCGTATACATATGGGCTTGTAATAAAATAATATCCTATTGCAACCAGTAAAAAGGCACTTATTGCATAGACAAATAATCTTTTCTTTTCATTCTGATCTACAATATGTCCTGCAAAAAGAGCCATAGATACTGCTGGGATAACTTCAGCCAAACCAATTAAGCCTAGTGACAAAGGGTCTTTGGTTAGGCTATAAACCTCCCATTCCACAATAATAAATTGCATTGACCAGCCTATGACTAAAATAAATCGGATAACAAGAAATATATTAAATTCCTTATATCTAAGTGCTGCATATGGATCTAGCTTTTCTTTCAAATTTTAGTTTTTTATATCCATTACTTTTAATTGTAGTTTTTGCTTTCCGTTCCAGTCATTCTGATCTACAGTAAATGCAGCATTGAATAATTTTTTGTTTAAAATATTTGGGTATTTATTAGCAAGGCCAAAACCTATTGCGCTGTATATAGCTGATCCATTTTGTTGAGTTAAACTAAATCTTAAATGTGTATTGTCGTTGCCCACAACCTTGGCATACCCAGTATCTCTTAAATTATTAGCACTAAATATAGGTGTTTTATTGCCAGGTCCAAAAGGAGCAAATTGTTTTAATATTCTATAAAATTTTGGAGTGATCTCTTCCAGCTGAATTTCTCCTTCAATAGCAGCTTTTTTTCTAGCTGCTTCCTTGGAAATTGTACTGCCTACCACCTCTTCAAATTTATCTTTAAACTGTTTGTATTTTGATTTTTTTACTTTTATTCCCGCTGCATATTTATGGCCTCCATACTGCTCTACATATTCTTTACACTTTCCAATAGCGTCATGAATATTAAAGCCTGTAACTGATCTTGCTGAGCCTACAAAAAGATCATCGCTAGAAGTAAAAACTATGGTAGGTCTGTAATAAGTTTCTATTAATTTTGATGCAGCTATCCCTATAACTCCCTTATGCCATTCGGGATTACAAACCACAGTAGTATGGGATGTTTCATTTTTAAATTTTTTAATTTGTTTTAATGCATCTTGGGTAGTTTCTTTATCCAAAACTCTTCTCTCTATATTTAATTGATTTAGTTTTTCTGCCAAACCACTGGCCTTGTCTAAATCTTTCTCAATTAATAGCTCTACAGCTATATTGCCTGATTCCATTCTGCCTGCAGCATTAATTCTAGGCCCAATATAGAAGCCTAATTCATTGATTGTTATATTGTCTTTATCAAGAGTGTCAATTATTGCTTTTAATCCTGGTCGTGGTGATTGATTAATCTGCTCTAGTCCATAATAACATAGTATTCGGTTTTCACCGGTTAACGAAACAATATCAGCTACTATAGCAAGTGCAACTAAATCTAGATATTCTTTTGTGCTCTCAATAGTCTCTCCCATTCTAGAAGATAGAGCCTGTATTAGCTTAAAGCCAATTCCACAGCCACAAAGGTCCTTAAATGGATATCGACACTCCTCTCTAAGCGGATTAAGTACCGCAATTGCTTTTGGAATTTCTTTAGAAGGCTTGTGGTGATCACATATAATAAAATCAATGTTTTTTTCCTTAGCATATTTAACTTTATCAATGGCTTGTATTCCGCAATCTAAGGCAATAATTAAATTGATTTTCTTTGAGGCTGCATAGTCAATTGATTTGGCAGAAATTCCATAACCTTCCTGATATCTGTCTGGAATATATGTCAACACATTGTTCTTTGTGTGATTATTTAAAAAAGAGCTTACAAGAGAAACTGATGAAGTGCCGTCAACATCATAGTCTCCAAAAACCAAAATGTTTTCATTATCATTTATAGCTTTTTGAATTCTATCGACCGCCTCCTTCATATCTTGCATTAAAAAGGGGTCGTGCAGCTCATTTAGCGAAGGTCTAAAAAATCCTTTTGCCTTATCAAAACTATCTATACCTCTATTTAATAATAGGACGGAAACTAGCCTGCTTACATTGAGGTCTTCCTGAAGCTTTTTTATTTTAGCTTCATCGTGTTTTTTTTCTAATTCCCAAATCATTAATTCTATGAATTATAATAGATTTCTGTTTTAATTTCTGCAAATGACCTAAACATTTCCATTACCCCGCAATATTTAGTGATGGACAGATTTACGGCTTTATTAATTTTGTCTTTATCCAAGTCATCTCCATAAAAATGATATTCCAAAGAAACCTTATTGTAATATTTTGGATGCTCATCTGTTAAATTTGCCTGTGAAGTAATTTTAAAATCACTTAATTGAATTTTCATTTTTTCTAATATAGAAACCACATCTAGGCCAGAACATACGGCCAAAGAAGACAGCATTAATACTTTTGGGCTTGCAATCTTTTCTTCTCCATCTTTAGAAGAGCCCAACATTAATGAAACTCCATTTGGAAGCGCTGTTTCAAACTTCATGTCTTGACTCCATTTTGTAATTACTGTGTTTGTCATATCTTAGTTATTAGAAGCAATCACTATAACAATCTCCCCTTTTGGTTTTTTCTTACTATAATGATGCTTGATTGATTTTAATGTTCCATGAATTGTTTCCTCATGGATTTTTGTTAGTTCCCTTGAAACGCTTGCTTTTGTTTCTTCACCAAAATACTTGCATAAATCTTCAAGAGTTTTTATAAGTCGATGTGGTGATTCATACAATACAATGGTCTTCCCTTCAGTTGCAAGCTGGGTTAATTTTTTTGTTCTTCCTTTTTTATGGGGCAAAAATCCCTCAAAAAGAAATCTGTCGCTAGGTATTCCTGAGTTAATAAGAGCTGGCACAAAGGCTGTGGGTCCTGGTAAACATTCAACAGGAATCCCATTTTCTATACACGATCTTATTAGCAAAAATCCAGGATCAGAAATTCCTGGCGTACCAGCATCGCTAATAATGGCTATAGAAGTTCCGTTTTTTAATTTCTCTATAATACTATTTGTTGATTTATGCTCATTATGCATGTGATATGAAATCATTTGAGTAGAAATCTCATAATGAGCGAGAAGCTTTCTAGAAACTCTAGTGTCTTCAGCCAAGATTAGGTCTACAGAAGAAAGCATTTCAACTGCTCTATAGGTAATGTCCTGCAAGTTTCCTATGGGTGTTGGAACAATATATAGCTTACTCATTGCTTGTTAAAAATAATTTATTTTAATTTGGGCGAAATAGGTATTTGATTTTTCTTAAATTTATTTTTTTAAACCTAATTATTTAAATCAACCTGTAATTTTAAAAATACAAAATGTTTCTTGAAAATACTTTGAAATATGGCAAACAATTTGGATGGATTGAGGTAGTCTGTGGATCAATGTTCTCAGGAAAGACTGAAGAATTAATTAGGAGACTAAAAAGAGCAAAATTTGCAAAGCTTAAGGTGTTGATTTTTAAACCGGTTATTGACACCAGGCATAAGAAATCAAAAATTGTTTCTCACGATAAAAATAAAATTAAGTGTAAAACTGTTAAGACTGCCAATGAAATCTATAAACTAGCTCACAAATGTGATGTCGTGGGAATTGACGAGGCTCAATTTTTTGATGATGAAATAATTGAAGTTTGTAATGGGCTGGCAAACAGTGGGGTTCGCGTAATAGTAGCAGGACTAGATATGGATTATACCGGAAAGCCATTTGGGCCAATGGCAAATCTAATGGCAACTGCAGAATATGTTACAAAAGTTCACGCCATCTGCTCTAAGACTGGGGGGCTTGCCCAGTATAGTTATAGGAAAGCAAAAAATGATGATTTAATCATGTTAGGACAAGAACAAGAATACGAGCCATTATGTAGGGCCACATTCTTTAAGCGTATGAATAAAAAAACAAAAAAAATCAATGTCTCTGATGCTAAAAACATTTCCTCAAAAAAGAGCAATAAATGATAGACGCTCAACAATCGGTGCTTGAAATTAATTTAAATTCCCTAGAGAAAAATTATTATCAAATAAAATCTTTTCTTTCTAAAAGCACTATAAAATTAATGGCTGTTGTAAAGGCAAATGGATACGGCGGTGACTCTGTTATTATTGCAAAAAGGCTTGAAAAATTAGGTATTGATTATTTTGCTGTAGCCTACGCATGCGAAGGGGTAGAATTGAGAAATGCCGGAATAAAAACCCCTATTCTTGTATTAATTCCTCAAGCGGTGTCAATTCAAAAAATTGTTAAGTATAATTTAGAGCCTAGCCTATATTCATTTACTATTTTAGAAAGATTCTTAACATTCTTTAAAGAAAAAAAACTCACTCAATATCCAGCGCATATAAAGCTTAATACAGGGCTAAATAGAGTAGGTTTTAATTCAGAAAATTATCTGGAGGCAACCAGCAGGGTTGTAAATACAAAAACTATTAGTGTAAAAAGTATCTACTCGCATTTAGCCGCCAGTGAGGATGCTAATGAGCTTGCGTTTTCAAAAAAACAAATAGAGCTGTTTAATAGCATGAGCTCTAAAATAATTTCTATACTGGGCTATAAGCCCATACTTCATCTTTGCAATACTTCTGGATTAATTAATTTTCCAGAGGCTCATTATGATATGGTTAGGTCTGGCATAGGACTATATGGTTTTAGTGGAAACGAAAAGGTTAAACTGTCTCCTGTTCATAGACTAAAGTCTATTATATCTCAGATTCACAGGGTAAAAAAAAATGAAAGCATAGGCTATAATCGTTCTTATTTTGCAAGTAAAAATGAGAGAATTGCAATTATTCCAATAGGCCATGCAGATGGGCTTACTAGAGTGTTTGGGAATAAAAAAGGTTTTGTCTTTATTAATGGTGAAAAAGCTTTTATTGTAGGGAATGTTTGTATGGATGTTATAATGGTAGATGTTACTAGTATAGAATGTAATGAAGGAGATCAGGTGATTATATTTGATGAAATTCATACTGCTGAGCAGCTGTGTAATTCAGCTGGCACAATATCTTATGAGTTAATTAGTAGTATTTCGATAAATAGAATCTCGCGACTGATTGTTAAATAATTTCTCCTGCTTTTTAAAAAATTATAAGTCCAAAATTAGTTTTTGTACTTTTAGCCGTATTAATAGTGGTAGGAACAAAGATTTATAATAGAATATTCTGCTTTTGTCTTTTATCTTGGTCAATTGTTTTTCTTAATTGTTCAATGGATGAAGAATATGTGCATATTGCATATTCTCCTGTTAATTATGATCTTCAAGCAATGCCATATGAAAGCCTGTCTGCATACAATTTTTTTCAGGGAGAAATAAAAAATCTTAGCCCTGTTTATGGTGTTCTTCCTTATGATTTAATCAACCCGCTATTTTCTGATTATTCAGACAAAAAAAGATTTATTTGGATGCCTCAAGACCAAACAGCGTACTATATAGATGATAGTGAAGTTTTTAATTTTCCAGTCGGAGCAATTTTAATCAAAAATTTCTCATATAATGGGGTTGCTCCATCAAATGAAACAAAAAATATTGAAACACGGTTAATGATCAAAAAAAATGAAGGATGGATTTTTGCAAATTATGTGTGGAATGATGAGCAAACTGAAGCTGTCTTTAATTTAGATGGGAGCACAGTTCAAATTGAATGGACAGAAAATAATATTACAAATAATGTTAATTATAGAATCCCGAGCGGTTCTGAGTGTATTACCTGTCATAAAGTATATGACACATCTATTCCTAATGGTGTAAAGCCAAAAAACATAAATAAAACTTTTAATTATGGCGCCTCAACAATGAACCAAATTCAAAAATGGATTGAATATGGATATTTAGATAATGCTCCAGAAAATATCCAAACTATGATTAACTGGACAGATCCATCAAATTCACTAGAATTAAGAGTTAGGTCATATATAGATATAAACTGCGCTCATTGTCATTCAGAAAATACACATTGTGAGTATCGTCCAATAAGACTTGATTTTGAATCAACTGAAGATTTAACTAATTTAGGGGTCTGCCTTACTCCTGATACGGATTTAGGCAATGGAACAGATTTGATTGTTTCCCCTGGAAACTTTGTAAGGTCTGTTCTGCATTTTAGAATGGCCACTGTTGAAGAAGAATATAGAATGCCTCTGCTTGGCAGAACTCTCGTTCATCAAGAATCAGTAGATCTAGTTGAAGAATGGATCTCATCGCTAGAAATAGATTGTAATTAAATTTTTTTATGAAAAAACTAATATTTTTGTTCGCTATTTATTTTATTTCTTACTCCATATATGCACAAGATAGTGCGGGAGACACTTGTGAAAATCCTATAGAAATAGGCCCAGGAACACATTTGGTTAATAGCATAAATGGAGAGCACTATTCTTTAAACTGTAGCGAATATGATGCTGCCAATGGTAATCTTGAATGGTATATTTATACTCCCAACAATGACTACTTAACCACGATTAGTACAGATCTTGAAATTAATGAAGATTTGGACACTAGGGTTCATGTTTACCAGGGGACGTGTGATGATCTTTCTTGTGCTGGAGGAGATGATGATAGCGGTGAAGGCTATTTGTCTGAAGCTTCTTTCTATGCCTATGCTGGTCAAAGCTATTATATAGCTTGGGATGATAGGTGGCAAAATGAAAGTTTTGAATTTGAGCTAACTGAATCTGATCCGCCGCCAACACCGCCTTTTGATTTTACGGTTGCTTCTATTTCAACTTCTGGCTCAGAAAGAGGTCTTGTTGATATGAATAATGACAAATTAGATGATTTAGTCTCAATTCAAAACACAAGTATAAATATTCACTATCAATTAGAAGAGGGAGGCTTTAATCCTGTGAGTATTGAAACTACATATGCTGATTATCCTCCTAGTTGGAGTTTAGCTGCTGGGGATTTCGATAGAAATGGATATAATGATTTGCTTTATGGAGGAGGGTCTGGCGTTACTTTTATGCAAGCTAATGCAGATGGAACTGCTTATACTGAAATTTCTGGTTCCGAATATGTATTTTCTCAAAGATCAAACTTTGTTGATATTAATAATGATGGGCATTTAGACGCCTTTGTATGTCATGACGTACAGCCTACAGTATATTATATTAATGATGGCAATGGGCTCCTTGAATTCTTCCAAGGCCCAAATGACGAAGGGATTTCTTCTGGTATTGGTGGTGTAGCTTATGATCTTGCTCCATATCCTGGAGTACAAGAAGGAGGAAACTATGGTTCAGTTTGGATTGATTATGACAATGATCGAGATATTGATATGTTTATAGCAAAATGCCGTGGAAATGATGTACAATGGAAATATAATGAACTTTGGAGGAACAATGGAGATGGAACTTTTTCAAATGTAGCGGATGTTACTGGCTATTATCAAGGGTTTTATCCAGACGGCGGACATAGCAATGAGTCAAATCTAGGAGACCCAGTTCAAACATGGTCATCAGCTTGGGGAGATTTTAATAATGACGGGTTTATGGATGTTTATGTTGGAGCAAGTGCTACTGGCGATGGTGGACATAAATTAATGAAGAACAATGGAGACGGAACATTTACAGATGTAACTTCAGGATCTGGAGCTGAAGAAGCTCCGTGGGGAATTGAGAACAATTCTGCAGATGTAGACAATGATGGCTATATTGACGTTTTAACCAATGGCAATATTTTATTAAATAATGGAGATTTTACATTTACATTATACACCGCTGACACGCCTGGTCCTGGGGCTATAGGGGATGCAAACAATGATGGGTTCGTAGATGTATTTAATGGGTCTAATCTTTATATTCAAGAAGGTAATAATGGTAATAATTGGCTTAAAATTGCAACTCATGGAGTCATAAGTAATATAAATGGCATTGGCGCAAGAATAGAGATTAACTCGCCTGGAATAGGCGCTCAAATAAGAGATGTCATGAGCGGTTCAGGGTTTAGATATATGAGTTCGCTAAACACTCACTTTGGTATTGGATCCGATGCATCAGTGAATTCTATAACAGTTTATTGGCCTTCAGGAACAGTTGATGTTATAAGTAATCCTGAGATAAATACAACTATACATGTGGCAGAAGGCGAAACNCTTTCTTTAGAAAGTTCCTTTATCGAAGACCTTATTATTTATCCAAATCCCGTNAAAAACATCCTAACCATTGATTCATCATTCAATTTGGCTGAAGCTATAATTAGTNTTTTTGATATTGCAGGAAGAAGGGTGATGAATTACAGATTAGCTGATGGAATTAATTCAGTGAATGTCTCTGAATTAAGTGTGGGAGAATATGTTTTAAGAATTATTACAAACGAGGGGCAAATGAGTTCTAAAAAATTCATTAAACACTAAATTAGTTCTGGCAGGAAAAATGAATGCGAAAGATGCTTTTAGAAGAATAGATTATTATAGAGCCTCTTTTTTTACATTATAAATTACGTTTCTATCATTTAGGTATTTACTTACCTCATCAAAATGATCTCCTAAGAACTCTGGAGGAGATATTCCTGTTCTCTTATATTTTCCTTGAAGGACAAGATTGGTGACAGCTGTACATGTGTACCCGGTTGTTCTAGCCATTGAAATAGTGTTGTCTTGATATCTGTCTAATAAACTGTAAGTATAGCAAACTTTGTTTCCATTTTCATCTCCAGAAATTTTAATTCTCATTACTGTATAATCTTCGTCTCCTTCTTTCATCTCCCACATTGGAAATAATAATTTTGATGTTAGATCAATCGGTCTAATTTTATTTCCTTTTACCTCTATAGTATCATAAGAAAAATATCCACATTCTCTTAAAACTTTTAAATACTCTACACATCCAGGATAGCGCAATGTTTTTTCAATCATATTTGGGATATGACTCATTGTATTTATAAGTGTTCTTAAGCCATCTGAATTCCAGCTTTCAAGTGTACCAATGTTATCAAAATCTACTAATTCAGTGTCCGACAAAGCCTCTCTAACGATAAGCTCATTGTTTTGCACATATCTTGCGGGGCGAATATATTCTTCGATTACATCAATTGGAGAAAAAACTGCTTGATATTCAAAAGGCCACTCTCTTTTAACTGGAAGGCCTCCCACTAAGCATTCATAGTCAGAAATTTTCATTGTATTGTTGTGGTGGCCAAAAATAATATTTCCCATTCCAGGAGCTACTCCACAATCCATAACCGCTACAACGTTGTTGTCCTTAGCTATTTGATCTAGGCCAAAAGGATCCTCAGGATAAAAAGAAATATCAACAATGTTTTTTTTTGCCAAAATCACTCTTTTCATTATATCATACCCCATAAATCCTGGAAGAGCTCCAACAACTATATCAAAATCTTTGATCAAGTTCTCTAAAACATTTTCTTCTAAAATATCTGTGCAAATTTTATTTATTTTACTAGAATTTATTTTTTCTAAATTCCTTGATGAAATGTCAACGGATGTTACATCATGGTTTTCTGCTAAATCTTTAGCGATAGTGCCTCCAACTAATCCTGATCCTAAAACTATAATTTTCTTCATATTGTTATTCTTCTTCTTGGTCATACATTGAAAAATCTTCCATAAACTTAGTAGTATACTTCCCTAAGTTATATGCAGGATCATCCATTAGTTTTCTATGAAAAGGGATTGTTGTTTTAATTCCTTCAATTATAAACTCATCCAACGCCCTCTTCATTTTAGTGATTGCCTCTTCTCTTGTTTGGGCAGTTGAAATTATTTTAGCAATCATAGAATCATAATTTGGGGGGATGGTATAGCCCGCATAAACATGGGTGTCTAGCCTAATTCCATGGCCTCCTGGTAAATGGAGCGTGGTTATTTTTCCTGGCGAAGGTCTAAAATCATTGTGTGGATCCTCTGCGTTTATCCTACACTCTATTGAGTGTAGCTCAGGCATATAATTTTTCCCTGATATTGGCTCCCCTGCAGCAACTAATATTTGCTCTCTTATCAAATCATAGTTAATGACCTGCTCAGTAATTGGGTGTTCCACTTGAATTCTTGTGTTCATTTCCATAAAATAAAAATCCCGATTCTTGTCAACCAAAAACTCAACTGTTCCAACCCCTTCGTAGCTAATAAACTCAGCTGCCTTAACCGCAGCTCGTCCCATTTTTCTTCTTAATTCTTTTGTCATAAAAGGAGATGGGACTTCTTCTGTTAATTTTTGATGTCTTCTTTGAATTGAACAATCTCTTTCAGAAAGATGGCAGGCCTTGCCATTTGAATCGCCAACAATCTGTATCTCAATATGTCTTGGCTCTTCAATTAACTTCTCCATATACATATCATCATTGCCAAAGGCTGCTTTTGATTCCTGTCTGGCCGAATTCCAGGCCTCTTCTAATTCCTTTTTGTTCCACACAGCCCTCATGCCTTTTCCTCCTCCTCCTGCAGAAGCTTTTAACATTACTGGATATCCTATAGATTTGGCAAGGCTCTCACACTCCTTAAAGTCTGAAATAATTCCCTCGCTTCCAGGCACACAGGGAACTCCAGCGCTAATCATTGTACTTTTTGCATTAGCCTTGTCTCCCATTTTTAATATCATTTCAGCCGATGCCCCAATAAATTTTATATCATGCTCGTCACAAATTTTAGAAAACTTTGCACTTTCAGACAAAAAACCATAGCCAGGATGAATAGCATCAGCATTTGTTATTTCTGCAGCAGAAATAATATTTGCAATTTTTAAATATGATTCACTACTAGGGGCTGGACCAATACAAACTGCTTCATCAGCAAATTTTACATGAATGCTTTCTGCATCAGCTATAGAATATACAGCTACTGTTTTAATGCCCATTTCTTTACAGGTTCTTATTACCCTTAGAGCAATTTCTCCTCTATTAGCAACTAATATCTTTTTAAACATAGTCTTTATTTTTTAATAGCTTAAGATGGGTCAATTAAAAAGAGAGGCTGGTCAAATTCTACCGGTGTTGAATCCTCAACCAAGACCTTAACAATTGTTCCTGAAATATCAGATTCAATCTCATTAAATAACTTCATAGCCTCTATTACGCAAAGAACGCTTCCTTCAGAAATTGAATCTCCAACTTCAACAAAGGACGGCTTATCTGGTGATGGTTTTCTATAAAAAGTACCTATTATTGGGGATTTAATCTCTATGTATTTAGAATCCTCTGATGATTTTATTTCTTGATTTTTTGTGGGTGCTTCAACAGCTTGTACTGGTGGTGGTGTCTCAATAATAGTTGGAGCTGCTGGGGTTGATTGTTGAATAGTTGTCTTTGCTTCTGAAGGCCCAGCCTTAATGGTAAGCTTTATTTTTTCCATTTCTAGCCTTACTTCGCTCGCTCCAGACTTAGCAACAAACTTGATTAGGTTTTGAATTTCTTTAATCCTCATAATTAGATTTATTATTTACTTAATTGTAATATTTTGTGTAAAAATCGCTAAAAAACAGCAAAAAACAGCAAAAAATGGTTAAAAAAGGTCAAAAAAGAGTCAAAAAAGGCTAAAAATTCTCAAAAAATGGTAAAATTATGTAAAAAAGAACAATTAATATTTTGTGATGATGCGCTCTACTGTTATCTCTCCAGCTAGTTCTCTTACAACAAACATGCTTGAATTGTCGTTGTCATCCATTTTTTCAAATTTATTTTGCCCTATAATTAGATTAACAAGTGCTGGGGTTGTGTTGCTGTGTCCAACGATAAGAATTGACATATTCTTGTTTTGATTTTTAAAATTTTCTACATCAATGTTCTCTGGAGAATAGTAGGAAATTGCAATGTTTTTTTCCTCAGCTATTTGCTCAACTGTTTGAATTGTTCTCTTATAGTTCGTAGAATATATCTTGTCTAGAGGTATTTCTCTAAAAAAATAGAGCCAATTTAGCGCTCTAATCTTACCTTGTTGATTTAATTCTGGATTTTTGTTTTCTGCGTTAGACCTATCCTTCTCAGCATGTCTAATAAAATAGTAAACTGATTCAGAAAATGAGTCTTTTAGGCCTAATGTTTGTGTATAGGCCGGATGTACACAGAATAAAAAGCATAAAACCTTTAATAATTTCATAAGTATTTTATAACCTCTTGGGCAGGTAATAGTTTAACCTTATAAAGCCGTTTTTATTGTTCTTCTGAAGTAGTTTCGTCTAACAGAACTTTTCCGCGATAATAGAGTTTTCCTTCATGCCAATGAGCTCTATGGTATAGGTGTGACTCACCTGTAGTAGTGCAAACTGCTATTTGCCTCTCCTTAGCTTTATAATGTGTTCTTCTTTTGTCTCTTCTTGTTGTTGATGTTTTTCTTTTAGGATGAGCCATTATAAATTTTCTTTATTGGTTATTAATTCCTTTAATTTCTCCCATCTAGGGTCAACAATTTTTTTGTTTTCTTTTGGTTTCAGGTCCTCTAAGATATTTAAAATTTCTGATTTTAATGTCCCTTCTAAAACACCAGGATGAATTCTCTTGGCGGGAAGTGACAAAATAATTAGCTCAAAAATATATTGCGCTATGTTTATTTTGTATTCTCCGTGTGGTATAATTAGAATCTCATCATCTTCATTGTTAAACTCGCTTCCAAACTTAACAACCAAGTCCATACTGGTACTAATTTCCTGGTTAAAAGGCTCATTTGTTAAATCACAATTTACCTTAACATGGCCTTTTGCTACAATGTTTAATTCTAAAATTGTAGTTTTTTTTACCAAACACACATCAATTTTAATATTGGTCTGGGTAAAATCAAAATAGTCAAAATCGTTAAAGAACTTTTCGCTTACATCAAAATCAAAAAAATGCTCCCCCAGCTTTAATCCTATAAATTCAATGTTAAAATCACTGTGAGACCTCATTGGTTTCTGATTTTGAAGCGAGCAAATATAAAAATTTTATTTTGTTTTAATTAGCTTTTCTTCTTTTATTGCTCCTTTGGTTAATTCTTGATATTCTTTTCTGTTCCTATATGTAGTGATTGCTAAAAAAAGAGCCTCCTTAAACGAGGTCTCATCAGCCATTCCTTTTCCTGCAATTTCATAGGCTGTTCCATGATCAGGAGAGGTTCTAATTCTATTTAATCCAGCGGTATAATTAACCCCTTGGCCAAAGGAAAGTGTTTTAAAAGGGATCAAACCTTGATCATGGTAGGTGGCCAAAATCGCATCGAATGACTCATTTTTATTAGATCCAAAAAATCCATCTGCAGAATATGGGCCAAAAATTAGCATCCCTTGTTCTTTTAATTCTTCTATAGCTGGTATTAAAACATTTTCTTCTTCTTTTCCAATCACTCCTCCATCACTAGAATGGGGGTTTAGACCAAGCATTGCAATTTTTGGTTTAGGAATATTAAAGTCTTCTATAAGTGTTTTTTGAATTATTTTAAGCTTTTGCTCAATTAATTCTTTTGTAATATGTTCTGATATTTTATTTATCGGGATATGATCAGTTAACAGACCCACTCTTAAGTTATTTGATACCATAAGCATTAATGGCTCTCCTGATAATTCTTTGTCTAAATACTCTGTATGGCCTGGAAAAGAAAACTCATCAGATTGTACACAATTTTTGTTAATTGGACCAGTAACCATTACATTGATAAGCTTGTTTTTAAGATCCTTTGTTGCCTTTTTTAAGGACATTATAGCATGCCTTCCGATGTTTTTGTCTTTAATCCCAAAATTTATTTTCGGCTCATCTATCCAGCATGAGACTATATTTATTTGATTTGGCTCAGCCTCCTCTGCGGATACGATATGATTAAAGCTGACTGCATAATGTAGTTCTTTTGAAATAAATTCTAAGCTTTTTGCAGAGGCGTATATGATTGGTGTGCAAAAATCTAATATTCTATTGTCTTGAAAAGTTTTTAGAATAATTTCAGGGCCAACACCATTCATGTCTCCAATGGTAATACCTATTTTAAGTCTTGTATTTTCCTGCATTTCCGTTGTTCTAATTGCAATAATATTCTGTAAATTTAGTTAAATATTAAAAACCTTTTTTATGTTTAGTGGAATTATTGAAGATGTTGGTCGAGTAGAAAAAATAATACGTGAAAAAGACAATCTAATATTTCTCATTACTAGCAAGATTAGCAAACACTTAAAAGTAGATCAAAGTGTGTCACATAATGGTGTTTGCCTAACTGTGACAGAAGTTTTTGACAACTCACATCAGGTTACAGCAATCAAAGAAACACTAAACGCTTCCAACCTCGCAAGCTTAACGGATGGTGGGTCTGTAAATCTAGAAAGGAGCCTAAAGCTTGGTGACAGAATAGATGGGCATATTGTTCAAGGCCATGTAGACCAAACTGCAGAATGTGTTGAAATAAAAGATGACAATGGAAGTTGGGTTTATACTTTTAAATATCATAAGCCTGTCGGTGTGGGAATAATTCAAAAAGGGTCAATTGCGCTAAATGGAGTAAGCCTTACAATATGTGATAATAAAGCAAATATGTTCAGTGTTGCCATAATTCCATACACTTATGAAAACACCAATTTTAAAGAAATAATTTTGGGAGACATGGTTAATGTAGAGTTTGATGTGTTGGGTAAATACGTGTTAGAAAACAAAAAATGACCAAAAATGGCCAAAAAATGACCAAAAATGACCAAAAATGACCAAAAAATGGCCAAAAATAGCCAAAAATAGCCAAAAATAGATAAAAAATTGATGTAAATGAGAAAAAACCAGCCTTCACAAACAACGATAATAGGCGGAGTAATAACAATTTTTATAGTTTTATTTTCTTTAATTGTTATGATGCCTAAGCCTTCAATATCTAATACAAAAAAAATTGTGCTTATAGGAGACTCAATAACTGAGTCTTGGAAAGGATATAGCCCCGAGTTTTTTGCTGAGAACCCTTATTTAATAAATAAAGGTGTTAGTGGAGAAACTACCCCGCAAATACTAGGAAGATTTAATGACGATGTGATTTCCTTAAGCCCAGAGGCTGTAATTATTCTTGCTGGAATAAATGATATTGCACAAAACACTGGCTATATAAGTGTTTCTGAGATCTTTGCCAACATAATTAATATGGTGGAAATATCACACAGCAATAATATAACGCCAATCTTGTGTTCTGTTCTTCCTGCTAGCAAAATAGCTTGGAGGCCTGATATTAAGTCTGCAAATCTTGTCATTGAGCTTAATGAAAAGCTTAAAGGTTATTGCATAGAAAACAACATGGTTTATGTAGACTATTTTTCTTCAATGGTTGGTGAAAAAAAAGAGCTTAGATCAGACCTAACCTATGATGGAGTCCATCCAGATAAAAAGGGTTATTTAATTATGGAAAAAATACTATTAGAAACTATTCAAAAAAAACTTTAAATTTGCTTTCTACTAAAATCAAATAAAATGAAATATCTTAAAGTTATTGCTCTAATTATTATTGTAGCTGTTGGGTCTATGGTGCTTTATGTGTCTTTGACTCCGCCAAAAAGCCCCTTAAGTACTGTAACTTATGAGTCTGAGCTATACAATTTAGAGGTTGTATATAGCAGGCCGTACAAAAAAGGCAGATTAATTTTCGGGAGCAAAGAGAATGAAGCGCTTGTCCCTTATGGAAGTTATTGGAGGACAGGGGCAAACGCCGCCACTACCTTTATGACTGGGAGTGACATTGAGTTTGGAGGAAAGCAAATTTCTGCAGGAAAATATCGGCTTTATTCTGTTCCTGATAGTAAATCGTGGTTAGTTTCCTTAAATTCTGAATCAGACAAGTATTTTGCAATAATGGACCCAGATAAGTCCAAAGACATTTTAGAAATAGAAATAAGCTCTTCTAAAACAGAAAACGTAGTCGAGCAGCTAACCTTTGCTTTTTCTAATGACTCTACTGGGGTTAGTTTAAATCTAAGGTGGGACACTACATTAATCTCAATTCCTATTAAATAGTGTTAAAATTTATATCCATTAAAAACATTTTTAAAGTTCTCGCTTCAATAGCGGTTATTACCATGGCTATATATACAGCTTTGGATATAGTTGAAAATAAAAGAAATATAATGAGTTTTGAAGATTATGAGCCTGTTTCAACATTAAATGTTGAGGGAGATCAGGTTTATAGTGCAAAATTTCCTTTTATTGATGTTCATAGTCATCAATGGGATATGCCATTAAAAGACCTGAATAAATTAGCAAAGGAAATGGATGATCTAAATATGGGCTACCTTATTAATCTTAGCGGCTCAGGTTTTGGCCCTCAATCTGCAAAAGACCTTTATTTTAATCAATCAATGAAAAACATTAAAGAAAATCAGCCAGAAAGGTTTGGGTTGTTTGTAAATGTTGATTTTGAATCTATTGATGATGTGAACTATGGGGAGACTCAGGCAAATATCATTAAGGATGCTGTTGCTAAAGGTGCAATTGGTCTTAAAATATATAAATCTCTAGGATTAAGAAACAAAGACTCCAGTGGAAACCGCATAGCTGTAGATGACCCTAGGCTAGATCCTATTTGGGATATTTGTGGAAAGCTTGGTGTTCCTGTTTTAATACATTCTGCAGACCCATTCCAGTTTTGGTTAAAAAAAGACAATAAAAATGAGCGATGGTTTGAGTTAAAAGAAAAACCTAACAGATATTATGCTGAGTCTAGTTTTATTCCTCCTTTTCAGGAAATTATTCAAGAGCAACATAATATTTTTAAAAAACACCCAAAAACTACATTTATTAATGCTCATCTTGGATGGATGGCTAATGACCTAGAGAAGCTAGGAAAGCATTTAGATGAATATCCGAATGTAATGACAGAGTTTGGCGCTGTCATTGCAGAGCTTGGGAGACAGCCAAAAACAGCAAGACAGTTTTTTATAGATTATCAGGACAGAATCTTGTTTGGAAAGGATCTTTATAAAAAAGAAGAGTATTACACTTACTTTAGAGTATTAGAGTCTGATGATGAGTACTTTGATTATTTTAGAAAAAGGCATGCTTTCTGGAAAATGTATGGGTTAAATCTTCCTGATTCTGTGCTTAAAAAAATATACTATGAAAACGCCCTTAAACTCTTCCCAAAAATATCAAAAAACTTGTTTAAATAGTTCTAAATCTCCTTCTTTCGTTCCAAAAGATTCTTAGACCATTACCCATATAATTTTTAGACTTAGTCCTGTCGTTAAACTCATTTCTAATTGAATTTAATTGTGTGTTTCCGTTGTCTTGTTCTATTCTCATTGTTTATTGTGTTTACTACCAATTTATACACAAAATCTATGCCAATATATGGCGTGTGATTAGATATTTTAAATTATATTTTGGGGTTTTAAATATTTTTTATAATTTATATCCCAACGGACTAATAATTAAACTTAAATTTTTATGAAAAACAAGAAACTATCTCTGGTTTCTATTATACTTCTATTCTCATTTTTTGTGAGTCTAGCTCAAGGGCCTAGAGGGCCTAGAGGGCCTAGAGGAGGGATAGATAAAGGGCCAGAAAAAACAGGAATTGCTTCTGCATTAAACGGATTTCAATTTAGAAGCATTGGGCCAGCATTTATGTCAGGTAGAATATCTGATATAGCGATTGACCCAAACAACGAAAACATATGGTATGTAGCTGTTGCATCTGGCGGAGCATGGAAAACTGAAAACGCAGGGACAACATGGCAGCCGCTAACAGACAGCCAGCCTTTCTTTGCTACAGGATGTGTGACCATAGACCCTAATAACTCTGCATCTATTTGGCTTGGAACAGGAGAAAATGTTGGAGGGAGGCATATAGGGGTTGGTCATGGTATTTATCACAGTATGGACGGTGGCAAGTCCTGGAAAGACATGGGTCTGAAAAAATCAGAACATATTTCAAAAATAATAGTACACCCTGACAACTCTAAGGTTATTTGGGTTGCATCACAAGGCCCTTTATGGAGTCCTGGTGGTGATAGAGGTTTATACAAAAGTACTGATGGCGGAAAAACCTGGAGAAATACTTTGGAAATTAACGAGTGGACTGGTATTACGGAACTAGTAATTGATCCAACAAACCCAGATATTTTATATGCTGCCAGCTGGCAAAAGCACAGAAATGTGGCAGCCCTAATAGATGGTGGTCCAGGAACAACTTTATATAAAAGTGTCGACGGCGGAGATACTTGGTCAAAAATAAACAAAGGACTTCCTAGATCTAATATGGGTAAAATTGGGCTTGCCATATCTCCAATGGATCCAACAGTTTTATATGCTGCTATCGAACTAGATCGTAGAAAAGGTGCTGTTTATCGCACTTCGAATAGCGGTGGTAGTTGGACAAAAATGTCTGACACTGTTTCTGGCGGAACAGGACCTCATTACTATCAAGAGCTGATTGCTTCTCCACACAAATTTGATATGATATATTTAATGAACGTGAGAGTGCTAGTCTCGGAAGATGGTGGTAAAACATTTTACACTATGACTGAGTCAAACAAACATTCTGACAATCATTCATTAACTTTTAAAGAGGATGACCCAAACTATCTATTGATGGGGACAGATGGGGGGATTTATGAATCCTTTGACAATTCTAAAAACTGGAAATACGTCGCAAATCTTCCGTTAACTCAGTTTTATAAATTGGCTGTTGATGATGCTGAGCCTTTTTATAATATTTATGGGGGGACGCAGGACAACAACACGCAAGGAGGGCCTTCTAGAACATTTAAAAGAAATGGTATTACTAACAGCGACTGGTATGTTGTTCTTGGCGGTGATGGACATCAGCCTGCCACAGAACCAGGCAATCCTGACATAGTTTATGCGCAATCTCAGCAAGGATATATCAATAGAATTGATATGACTAATGGTGAGGCT
>PACY01000043.1 GCA_002700405.1 Flavobacteriaceae bacterium
TGCCTGCGTTGTATGAAGAGCTTGACCTAATGGTATTAAAGCTGCTATTAAAAAAATTACAGACCAATCAATTGATTCATAAGCATCTTGAATTGAAAGTACCTTTAAGACCAACAAAGTAATTGCACCTAAAAGAACAGCTTTTACAATAGATACTAACCCAAATGAAGACGCTACCATAATTAATGGTATAACCAAAATTGACAACCACCAATAACGTTGATACCTCAAATGGATATCTAACTCTTCTAATATAATTAAATCCTTAGATTGTTTTAATGCCTTTAATTTTATTTTTGGTACCATAATAAGAATTGTATCAGAAAATTTTAATTTGATATGAGCAATTTTTTCTCTTAACAATTCTTTTTGCCTTTTGATAGCTAATACAAAAGAAGAAAAACGATGCTTAAAATCATAATCATTTAAAGTTTTACCAATGATAGAGGATTGATGTGAAATCAACCCTTCAACAAGGATAAAATTTTGACCAATTAATTCACCTTGATTAATCTTTACATCAGATAGCAATAAAATATTTACCTCTTCCTTAAATCTAATGATCTCACCTAATTGAATTTGCCCAATAATAACATCATCTTTATTAATTATTGCAGAATTTAAGTTGTAAATCAACTCTTGACTATCTCTGATTATTTTNTAAGGCTGAAAACCATATTCATTNTAANTATTTAANTAATTAAATGATTTACCTATTAATTTTGAATNCTCTGGAANTTTAAACTCAGTTAAATATTTCTGAAGATGATATTTTTGAGTTAATGAAGTAGTAATNGCNCGAGAAGGNAAAAACCAACGACTTANAATNATNATATANAAAAGGCCAATNATCATAAATATTAATCCNATTTTTGTAAATTCAAACATTGAAATNGGTTCTAACTTATCCCAAATTTGATTATTATTAATATCTAAAAACTTATCACCNTTATCATAAATATTATTACCCATGCCAGNNATCCAANNNTCTTCATCTGAACATATNNTAATNANATTGCCATTATCNTNAATTTGATCTNCACAATCAATAAAGTGTTCATAAGTATTNTCTACTACTGANCTAACTACNAAATTAGTAGAAGTNCCTATNAAAGTTAGNGTNCCACCTAAAATTGCAGCGTAAGATAATGGTAATAATAATTTTGTAGGACTAATATGNAATTTTTGACACATCTTAAAAATAANAGGAATAAATATAGCTACAGCAGCTGTNTTATTAATAAAACCTGATATNAAAGAGACTGTNANAAAAAATATANNNATNGTAACCCATGNATTATTACCACCCAATTTGTATAAAAATTGAGCTAAAACTTCTAAAAAACCAGTTTTAACAAGAGACCTNCTTAAAATAAATATTGCACCTATTGTAATAACTGCNTTATTACTAAAACCTGANANNGCTTCTTCTATTGATATAATATCAAAAAGTAATAATAAACCAACNGCAGCAAGAGCTGTGACCTCAAGCGGAAGNATTTCCATACTAAANAAAACAATAGCAAAAGAAATAATAATTAATAATATAATCTGATTATTGAAAAGTGTTTCCATAATGNTTTAAATATAAACTAACTATACATAAAAAATTACCTCTTTTTACATTATGTAAAAAGAGGTAATTTGATAATTATACTGTTTGATTCTATTTTAGGATAAAATGGTTTCNATTAAAGCCGTACAAACCAAATAAGGNTCCATATTAGCTGAAGGTCTTCTATCNTCTAAATANCCAAAACCTTCATTAGCTGTTTGCATTGGTATTCTAATAGAAGCACCNCTATCACTCACTCCATATTTAAAATCCTTAATACTNCAAGTNTCATGATCTCCAGTTAANCTNTGTTCATTATCTGCNCCATACATATCTATATGCTTTTCATGATTTTTACCTAATTTTTCACANGCTTCNTCAATAAGTTTTAAACCACCTGGCTCTCTCATTGATTTTGTNCTAAAATTAGNATGAGCTCCAGCACCATTCCAATCACCTTTAACAGGNTTTGGATCTAAGGTAGCACTAANNCCNTAATCTTCACCAATTCTATATAAAAGCCATCTAGCAAGCCAAGTCTCATCAGAAACAGCTAATGGGCCTAAAGGTCCAATTTGAAACTCCCACTGCCCTGGCATCACTTCAGCATTTATTCCAGATATAGTCATACCTGCATCAATACAAGCTTCCATATGTTCCTCAACAATATCCCTNCCAAATACCTCATCAGAACCGACACCNCAATAATAACCNCCCTGAGGNGCAGGAAAACCATTATCAGGCCATCCTAAAGGTTTAATTCCATCAAAAAAGGTATATTCTTGTTCTATACCAAACCAACAGTCATGATTCTTATGCTTTTCTGCTAATTCTCTTAATTTTGCTCTTTTATTACTTNAATGAACACTTCCATCTGAATTAAATACTTCACACATTGCAAGCAAGTGCTCTCCACCTCTAATAGGNTCTTTCATAATATGAACAGGCTTTAATAAACAATCACTAAAATCTCCTTCAGCTTGCATCGTACTTGAGCCATCAAAACCCCAATCTGGAAGGTCTGAAACAGAATTAATCTTATGATCAACAATTTTAGTTTTACTTCTTAATTTTGCTGTAGGCTGATGACCATCAATCCATATATATTCAACCATGACTTTTCCCATATTTATAACTCCTTTTTGATTATTTTATTTTGATGTTTTTAAAATTTTATTATTAGATAAAATAATTTGAGTCTCTGTACGAATCACATTAGGCCAAGACTGTATTTTTCGTAGTAATTTTTCAAGAGAACCTGTATTACGTGTTTCAACCATTAATATATGAGACCCACGACCAGTTGTCGCAAAACATTCAACTATTTCATCTGTTTGGTTAACAAAATCAATAATTTTCTCATAATTAGATGATGATTCTGAAATAACAGTAATCAAAGCTGAAAGATCTAAACCAATTTTTCTAGAATTAATAACAGCCTTATAACCTTTTATAATATCTAAATCTTCTAATTTTTTAATTCTATCGCTAGTAGCAGGAACTGATAAATTAATTATTTCAGAAATTTTACTAACGGAATTACGAGCATTACTTTTCAATAGCGATACAATTTTCTTATCTGTATCATCTAAGTTTATTGAATCATTAATTTCACTCATACCTAATTTTATTAAGTTTTTTGTTAATTTACAATATATTTTTTTGTATATTTTCGGTATACCTTATTTTTTAAATTAAAGGAGTTAATTTGATTATCTTATATCACAATCCACTTTGAAGCAAAAGTAGAAAATCAGTTGAGATTTTAAATCAAAAGAATATTCAATTTAAAATAATTGAATATTTAAAAGTAGGTATAACAAAATTAGAGCTAACTCAAATTGCTAAAAAATTAAACTTAAGACCTAAAGATTTTATTAGAAAAAATGATAAATTATTCAAGGAAAATAATTTTACATTATTATTAGAGAATGACAATAAAACATTTGATTTAATTGTAGAAAATCCAAGAATATTAGAAAGACCAATAGCTGTAGATAAAAACAAAGCCATTATAGCAAGACCTCCAGAGAAACTATTGGATAGTTTTTTACTTTAAAAGAACAACCCTTTGAGTATAAATATCTTGACCTAATTCTAGTTTTACTATATAAACACTAGTAGCCATGCTTTTAGAATTCCATTTTATTTTATGACTCCCCATTGTTTGATAGGCATCTAAAATAGTTTCAATCAATCTACCATTTAAATCATATATAGATACAGTCACATTAGAAGACTTTTCTAAGCTATATTCTATATTTAAACTAGGATTAAAAGGGTTTGGGTAAGTTTTAAGTATAGAAAACTCTTTATCTGAATTATTGTCTATAATATCTAAAGGATTATTGTCAGCTGTAAACCTAATAGCATAACCATTATTTAAATTTGGTGTAATCTCAGAATCTCCATCATTAAAAACAACCTGAGAACCAAAGTTTTGATCTGGAGACTCTATTCCGATTGTTGAAAAATTACCATTCTCATCAATATCATGCGTTTCTTGATAAACAAAAACCACACCCCCTTGATTAACTATGTTTTCATAAATATCTTGATTAAATAGTTGTAATTGAAATGTGTTCTTAACACAATCTGGACAATTTTCATCATCTTCACCATTAGATACATTATTCCATTGAATTATAAACCTATTATAGGTTTCATCATATAGAGAATATACATCAAAATCTTCTCCTTGATCCCAATATCCATTACCATTTCTATCTTGAAACCATTCTCCATCATCATAAGTACAGTTTCCATTTAAATCCTCAAAAGGCTCTTTAGCATTATCATCTAAATCATCCATAAAAGGAGCAAGCATTGCAGACGGGCCTAAAGGAAATGGGATTGAAAAATTCCAAAAATAAGGAATCTCGCATCTTTCAAATGATGCCCATCCATTTGAAGAAATCGTCATACTAGTATAATTTTGACCATAAAAATTAAAATCAAAAGGTAGTTCAATTTCTGTAACCGTATCATCAGTTAAACATAAATTTACTCCATTAACAGATGCTTCTTCCCAATTCGTATCATCATTTAATGAAATACTATAAATATAATCAGCTAATGGCTCTGGAGTTACTTCGTAAGTATGTTCCGAAAATTCTGTACCTGAATCACTATTAAAAGCAATTGCTATGTTTTCTTGAAAATGATTAGAATGATTTAAATATAAACTCATTTCAGACCCAATATTAATTTCAGCTTCATCAATATCAATATCAATCCAACCACTTTCATTAGATAAATCTTTACCTATTAAATCACCATTAAATAACAAAGCAGCAACAACATCCTTAACTGCATCACCATTTTCATCTACTATCTGTAAAGACACAAAAGAATTAGATAAAGAAGTATCTCCTATAACACTTAAAGATGTAGGATTAGTTAATCTAATTGGAATACTTGGATCACCCAAAACACCATAAATATGATAGTAAAAACCAGGAATATCTGTATTATTAATAATTAGACCATCAAATTCGGTTCTAACAGAATCTTTTCCAGCATGCAAAGCTGGAGCTAATTCTGTTTTTCTAAATTCTAAAATTTCATCCCACATAGCTCCGCACATTACATTATTAAACCTTGTATCAGTATCTAAATCAGATGGACCAATCATCGCAACAGCACCTTTAGGGTTAGCAGGACTACCAGCTGTAACCATTTCTTCACCAAAGCATTTCTCTAAACCAACACCTGAATAATCATTACCAAAATCACCAGTATTACACACAAAACTAAATACAATTGGTAAATCCCAACCATTATTTAACTGAGCAATTTCTTCTCTATGAAAATAAGGCTTATGCCATCCATTCGCATCTCCCCATCCTCTATAATTAATAACTCCAACTCCTTCATTCCATGAATTTGCAATATTAGGGTTATACTCATTTTGATTACCCATATGAAAAAAAGCGGTATCAACATCATCATAGCCGTAATCATACAACTCGTCAAGAAGCCATAAAGAAGTCCACCTAGGCGTTACTGGCCAATCCCAAGGCTGAACACCTGCCCCATCTTTAAAGTTTCCCGCAACAAGCAAAGCTTCATTAAACCTATTTAAATTAGTCGATTGCTCTAACCTTGTATGCTCAATTGTTTTTGCTTTTAAAACTAAAATATCTTGAATTTGCCTAACAGGCCAACGACCAAGAAAAAACCTTGGATTTTGAACATCTTGACCTACATATGTATAAGTATAATCTGTAACATCTAATTCCTCAAAATTATATGATGGTATAGTAAATGTAGGAACAGCATAAGCCCCATTCCAATCTCCTACAAGCAGAACATATTCAAGCATTGGATTATTATTTTTGTAATTCTGTAAATGTCCTTTAAGACCTGTATTTGAATCTATCCCTAACTGATCTAAAGATATAACATCTACATCATAACCTTGACTTTTCTTAAATTCTATAAAATCTTCTCCATTAGATTGATCACCCAACCAATTTTCTAAACTTTGAGATGCTAAAACAATTAAAAAAATACCTCTTTCGTATTCAGCAGGCCTACTATCAATACCCTGATGAGATAAAGGTAACTTTAACATATTATTTGAAAATAAAATAGAAATTATACAAAATAGTAAAGTTAGTTTTTTGTTCATACTAGTCCCCTAAAATAAAAGTTATTAAAATTGCTATGTCTAATATATTAATCCCATTATCTTGATTAATATCAGATACACACCCATAATACCCTAAAGCTTGTTCATTTTCAAATACATAATTTAACATTTTCATTATATCGTTTATATTTAGAAAACCATCAAAATTAATATCGCCATAAAAACACATATCTAAACCTGAATCAGATAAAATTTGAATATTATCAACTATTACTCCTCTGTAGTAGAGTGATTCATCAGTATCTAAAAACATATTAAGCCTTAAATTCTCGCTATTATTTTGATTAAAACTAAAAATAAACTGATTGAAATTTTTAAAATTATGTCCAGAAAAATGTCTCTGAGATAAAATGTCACCATTTTCATTTAGATAGGCCAATGAAAAATAATCCCTATCCCATTCTAATTCATATTTCATATCAATCAAAGTAACTATATTAGAATTATTAAAAGCTGGATTTAGAGCCATTGAGCTGAAAGTACCACTCTCATAATAAGAAGAAGACTGTGAGTATATGTTTTGATCGAAGTACCAATCTCCAGAATTAATAATCCAATCATTAAAATTAATTCCATTATAAACTAATTTTGACCACTTTAAATCATAATCAAAAGCTGAATTTGAATTAACTAATATTGTATCCTGAATTGGTAGTAAATTATTATAGTTTGAACCTTGTAATTCAATTTCATAACTTCCTTCAAATAAATCAAGCATAAAATTTTCAGAAAATATTTCAATTTTTTGAGTATCCCACTCACTTTTTAAACTTAAAATTAATGGAGATGAAAAATCATAATAACTTGGAAAATTAAAATTAAATTCAATATTATAATTTGGAAGTGGCTCCATTAAGATATCTTTTTCTAAAAAGGAAGAAGCGCTAGGAACTATATCAGACTCTACATATGTTTGATATCCCTTTGACTTTACCTGTAAAGTAAAAGTTCCAGGATACAATAAACGTCTGTATCGACCAAAATTATCTGTCATTCTAGGTTTTAACATCGGACCTTGCATCTCTAAAATAGAAACTTCTGCATTTAATATTTCGTCTGAATTAATATCCTTAATTAATCCATGTATAAGATATTTATCTGCACCTATTTCACCAAAATTATTTCCTGAAGCTCTATTAATTAAATGAAATGCTCCAACAAGGTTTCTATCAATAGTATCCTCTATAATATCTACATCACTACTTTGCATATTAGAAGTTCCTGCTTCAATCAAATATTGAATACAGCCTGTTTGACTATAAAACCAATCATGAGCATTTCCTCTTCTTGATATACTTCCCGAAGGCAAATAAGTTGTTATTCCATCCTGAGTAGGAATAAAAGATGCTATATCCCTACCCAATTTATCTACAACTTCAAAATCTGGACTAGGCTTATTTTCTGTCCACAACCAAGGATAAATAACTTTTTCAGAAACACAACCCGATCTAGAACTATGATAAGCTATAGATAATAAAAATTGTTTTTCAATAGCAAAATCTCTTATAGCCTGTATTTCTAACTCAGAAAAAGGCTCTTCTCCTCTGTAATAATCAAAATTTGAGATGTATGATGGATTTCCAGAGCACCCATAATCAAGTTCATACTTATCATCACCAAATATCCAATTAAAATCATAATTCCGATTTAAATCTACTCCATCAGAATCATTACCTGGGCCATAAACATAATCAAAAATCCCATTTAAATTGATGTCAGTTTTATTTTTTCGATACCATTCATCTTGAATCCATTCTCCATTTAAAGTGTCACCATGAACTGTTAATAAGCCTTCAGGGTTATGAGTAGGAACAACCCATAATTCTGTATTTTCAATAGCCATTTTTCTATCTAAATAATTAACAGGATAAAATGCGTTTGCATGAAGTAACCAATCAATCAATTCCATAGCAATCTCAACCCCATATATCTCTTCAGCATGACATTGACCTAAAATTAAAACTCTAGGCTCATCTTGATTCTCATCTGCATTGTAAGATAATTTAACTGCATATATTGGTAAGCTATCTCTAGAAGATACACCTATTTGACTTAGCTCATAAATAATACCACTTCCTGGATATTGTGCTGGCCAAGGGTTATCATTAGCTCCAAATTCTATATCCCAATCTTGAAGCTGCTGCTCTACCTCATAAAAGGTATGATATCTCTCAGAAAGAGAAAACAAAGGGACAAAAAATATTAATATATATAAAAATATCATTTTAATAATGACACTTTAGAGCTTATATATGAACCGCCTGAACCAATAGTAACAATATATATACCACTTGAATAATTTTGAGCATTCCATTTAAAACTATGATTACCATTATTTAAATAATTATCATACAAAGTATCAATCAACCTTCCATTTAAATTATATATTTTAACTGAAACTTGATTATTTACAGGATTAAAAAAGCTTACATTAACCTCTGGGTTAAATGGATTTGGATAAATAGCATTGATACTGAATTCTTGATTAATACCATCTTCAACACTTAACTCAAATTCATGTGTAATCGATTGACCATAAATATTGTACAATAAATCTTTACCTGTGCTTCGTAGATCACTCCAATAAACCATATAAGACTGTTCAGATTGACCTTTTGAATATAAAGTTATTTTTGGCTCTGTTTGGATATGGTAAGCATCACAAAGAGCAATACCACTTTGACTATAGACAAACTCACCATTATCTATTTCTTGATAATAAATATCTGTATGAGTCTGTAAATTTTCATCACTATTATTTCTTGAATCTTCCCATACAATCATATACCTTCCATTAAGTGCTGTATAAGGGTATACATTAATTTGATCCCCTTGACCATCTGCAATCAAATAAAGAGGAGAACCATCTATATTCTGATTTACCTCTAATGTCTCTAGGTTAACTGTATTACATAATAAATCATAATCCTGACCATTACTATAGTCTTCCCAACAAACTAAGACCTCATTTAATTCATTATGATACGTTATCTTTGAATTAGTCTGATCATTATCATAACTAGCAATTGAAATACCATCTAAGCTACCCAAAGAATTTCCAGAATAATCAAAATATTGACCATAAATATCAGAACCGCTCTCTTGCCTGTTATCTCTCCATATTACAAAAATACCATCTCCAGTATCAACGGCATCCTCAATAAATTGATTACTATCTACATCACACACCCTTTTTGGAAAACCTTCAGTATTTTCACCATCTTGGTTTATAATCGTAATATTTCCATAATTACCTGAACCAACTTTATCAAAAACAATAAAAGCGCCACCATTTGGTACATTAAATACGCTTCTAACAAAGTTATCTGAAGATGGATCATTTGTTAAGTTTTTAGGCGCGTCCCAATAAATTGTACCATCAATACCAACTTTTCTAACATATATATCAGGTCCAGCAAAGAACTCGCTGAGTGAAGTAAAGTAAAATAAAGTATTATCATCATTAACAAGTAAATCTAAATCTCTGCCAAATTCACTAATAAAATCATATTGGAACCAATCAGTAGGATTAAGCCAAGTCCCATTTGGGTCGCCCACTAAATTTAGCTCTGGTAAATCTAAAATTTGAAAATACTGAGAATAACCTTCACCAGGATCAGCACCAGCTTGAAAATTGTCCTGTAAAAATCCCATAAACAAGTTATCTCCTACTTTTTTAACTTCAGCATTTAGCTGCGCAGGATTCTGACTTAAAGGTGTGTTTGGAACTGAATTTGCATTATCATAAGAATAGCCATAATCATTTGATATAATTTTACCAAAATTATAAGTTGAATTAACTCCATTTTCACGATCTTCCCAATATAATAAAATTTCACTATCATTTATTGTTTCAGATTTAACATTGTCAGACCTACCATCTACACCATAATAAATTTCCATACCATTATTACCTAAAGTTAATTCACCTTGCGAGCTTAAATGCTGAGTGTATATACCACCACTCCCAGCTCTTCCATCTTCCCATATAATAAATGCTGAACCATTACCATCTTTTCTAACAACAGGACTTTTTTGAATTAAAGCGGCATTAGATACAACCAAACCATTTTCAGGCATAGTAGTTAAATTTTCAGCGCTAACATGCTGCACATAAACATCTGCTTCATCACCACTAGTTCTATCATCTTGCCAAACAAAATAAGCTCCTCCATCACCACTAACAGATAACCGCGCACCTGTTTGAGCATCTTCAGCAGTACATATTGCTAATCCATCTACCGGCCATTGAATCGGGTCATCTTGAGATGCAATAATTTTTTGAGCATAAATATCACTATTGCCATTTTGATCACTATACCAAACCACATATGCCCCAGAATCATCTGCTTTAACTCTTGGTTTTGTTTGAGAAGAAGAAAGTCCTTCAGTTAAAGGTAAACCTTGAGGGTAATCTTGAAAATAAGGATCTCCATTTACCCATAAATATTGCATATAAATATCAAAATTTTGATTTCTATCATCTTGCCATGTAGTCGCTGTTATCCCTTCTGTTCCACAACAACCAGCAGCATATGTTATTTTTGCATAATTCTGATCACCTTCTGCATCACAAATTGCAATTCCTCCATCTTCAACTGTGCTCCATAAGGTAGTAATTGTTCCATCATCATGATTTGCTAACATCCTTTGACCAAAAATATCCAAATTTCCATTTCTATCATCAACCCATGCCATAGCAGCTTCTCCAAGGCCTGCAATCTCTAAACTAATTCCATTATGATGAGAATCGTTTGTCATAATAGGAACACCCTCTCCAGGATTTATAATTTGATTATCAGATGAAATATGAGTTGCATACACATGCTCGTACTGACCAACAGTAAAGTCTTTCCAAATAATATATGCGCCACCATTACCATCTTTACACATATTTGGACTTCTTTGAGCTCCATCTTTAACTACAATAGGTTGTCCCTCAAGAGACCAAACTAAAGTACCATCAGATAGAACATGCTGAGCATAAACATCTCCTTTTGTGTCAGGCTCATTCCTATAATCAATCCATACAACAAAAGCACCACCATTATCATCTCCAACTATTAATGGATCTTCTTGTCTTCCATAAGCTGTAGTTACAGCAACGCCTTTTTCACCCCATAAACGATTACCTTGAGCATCAATTTTTTGAACATAAACATCCCTCATACTATCTCTAGTATCAGACCAAGCAAAAATAATTTCGCCTGTTTGCCCATCAGCCGCACCTCTCTGCCATTCAATGTGCTGACCTTGCCTGATTGGCGCCCCATCATCTATCCAATCAAATTGAGCTATAATTAAATTAAATATTAAAGATAAAAATAAAAATCTAAAGACCATTAAAAACTCCTGTTATTTTAAATTATAAATATAAATTCCATCCTCGGTTGAAACTATGATGTTATTACCATCTACTTTTACGTGATTTGAATAAGGAGTTTCAATTTGACCTATATAATCAATATTTAAACCGCCATTCCACTGATATAACAAACATCCATCATGCCCTGCAGATAATGCTATAGTACCATTATCTTCACTAATATTGTTAATTGTATAGCCATTAGCTATAGATAAGTTATCAATAATATCCCCATTATCATCAAGTAAAGATATGTAACAGCCATTACTTGTCGACAAACCAGCAAAAACAACCAAATCTTTTACAAATACTGAATTTACTTCTCCTGAAAGATCAAATGAAGAATGTACATAAGGATAAAATCCTCCATTTGGTTCAAAAATACCACCTAACCCTGGATTGTAATAATCAAAAGTAGGATTTTCACATACCACTCTATCATCATCAACATTTCCTGAAGAAACAAAATCTGTAAGAATTTCATACGTATTACTATCAAAACATGTTGATTCAGATACTTGCTTTAAAACTTTAACTCCCAATTCACCATTAGAAACAACTAACAAACCATCGTTAAAATGTATTTTCTCCGGTAATATTCCAAAATTATAAGAGAACTCACACGAAGGACTAGCATTTTGCTCAGGAAATAAATCACCTCCAGAAATATCATAAAGCCCTTTCCATACAACGGAAGTTGAATATTCATCAAAATCTCCAATAGTCCCTTCATCATCACTCTCAGATGAAGAATGCTTAACAAGAGAAAAAACATTGATAGCATTTGGATTAGATTCATCATCAATTGCTGTACTAAGCCATGTTCCACCGTAACAATCCTGTAAATAATAATCAACATACTGAGTTGCGCTTTGATCTAATTTATGTAACCATATTCTATCATATATATCTGTTATAAAAGCTATATCATGACTTTGAGAAATAATTACTTCTTGTGCACGGTTATCACCCATAGAATCATCTAAAATAGAATCATTATAAACTGAATCAACAGACACAATATCACCCATAGCATCTCTATTAACATCATAAACAATAAAACCATGATAGTTTGCTGCTACTATCATTGAATTTTCATTCAAATCGGCATCCATTGCTTCACCATAAGTATTAATATATGTAACTAAGTCAGCTACACTATTACTCTCACGTTCTAACTGATCTATGCATGCAAATAATAAAAAAGATAATATAATTATATATAATTTCATGTTCACCTCAATCTAAATTTAAAAATTATAAACAAACTTTAACCACAATTCATTTCTTTGATGATTTTTATAACCCTCAACCCAAGAAACTTCAGCATTACTAGATGAAGATACCTGTCTTAAAAAGTGTCTTGCAGAAGCATCGAGACTAATTGCTTTAGTTATTTTTTTAGAAACCTCTAATCTTATATCGTAATCTGAATAGGTTTTCCAATTATCTGAATTGTAATACCAAGATTCTAAATCATAATATCTGTGATTAAAATAAAATTTAAACCCCACACTCGATATAAAAGATTTTTTAAATGATTTTTTAATATACATCTTAAAACCATTCCTTACATATGAACGATCCATTTTAGAAGATTGAATCATCTCAGAATCATTATATGAAATATTATCAGAATTGTAATATAGATATGTAAAATTAGAATAATATGATTTAAACATTTTTGACTTTAGCGTTGCTTCAAATCCATATATCCTACTATCAAATTCAGTGAAATTTTTATTATAAAATTGATTATTGAGAATAAATCTATAATCTATCCA
>PACY01000044.1 GCA_002700405.1 Flavobacteriaceae bacterium
ATCTCCTTTTAAATAATAGTCATCATTCAAAATATTTTTTCTATTTACTTCAGTAACATATCCAAGAACATTTGCCCCTATGGTTGTGTTATACTCTCTTAAATTTCTTTTCTGAATATAGAACCCTTTATATTTCCTAATTTTTTCTGAGAGATACCCATAGTTTTCTTTAGATAAGTGAGCTAAAAATACTGAAGGTATTCTAGTAGAATATTTTGATGTTTTTTCATATTTAGTAATTAAATAATCTTTAGATATTTTAAGCAGACTACAAAATTCTAGGGTGTCTAATTCTCGAACTTCTCTAGGAATAATCATTACATCATATGATGGCTGATTTGAAACTAGCAGAATTTTATTTCTGTCATAAATATATCCTCTTTTAGGGTAGGTAAATACTTTCCTTATAGCATTGTCTTCATAAATATCATAGTTTGTAGTGCTATAAATTTGAAGATAAAATAGTCTGGCAATAAATATTATACCGACTACAAAAACTATTATTGGAAACAGGGATTTTCTCATTTCTTTTTAAGAAATAAATTTAACAGAAGAACAAGAAGTATTGTAAACAAGCCAGTAAAAATAGTTTTTTCTATAATTAAAATTACTTTAGAAGAATCAAATACTTCAATTAAAAACAAAATAAAATGGTGGAATAATGTGAGAGATGATACATATAAAATATTTTGTCTTATATCAATATTTTTAAATTTAACAACTTGATGAATATATGTCATTCCAAAAAATAATTTTAAAAAAAACGGTCTAAAATACGCAAGAGATACGCATGCTGCAGCATGTATGGCAGCTGAGTCAGAGAAAAAATCTATAGATAATCCATATAGGAAGCTAAANAGNATAAACNNCATTCTATNATTAATCACTGGAAAATATATGATAATATAAATATATAGGAAAGGATTAATCGAATTTGAAAAATTAATATTATTCAATATTAAACACTGTAATAAAATTAATGTAANAGCAGAGATTATATTTTTTATTATGTTATTCATCTAAACTTTTTATTTCATCAATTGNTTTGTTTTCAATTATGTATACATTATTAATATTGCTCATATCATTAAATAACAGAACTTCTAATTCTAAATAGTTTTGACTATTATCAAGTTTGAATGATTTAANAGANCCAATAAGAATNCCTTTAGGNAAAATAAATGAATTTCCTCCTGTGGTAATTGTATCACCAATTTTTATATCAGCCTGCTTAGGAATGTCTTTTANCTGAACATATGAAGGGCTTNCCCCATCCCAATTTAAAGTTCCAAAATGATTACTAGTCTTTACTTTTGCATTTAAATTTAGATTAGTGTTAAGAATAGAAATTACTCTAGAATAATTAGTTGAAACTTTATCAATTACACCAATAATGCCTTTAGAAGATATAACNCCAAGATCTTCTTTTATTCCAATCTTTTCACCTACATCNAGTGTAATATAATTTCTNGTTAGTCTAAANCTATTTTTTATAACATGTGCNNTAGTAANATCATAATTAACTGAGTCAGTAATCGTNTCAATTTTATTATTTATTATAATTGANCTTAAAAATTTATTTTCNTTAATTAGTTTTTCATTTTCATTAACTAGATTAAAGTAATTTTTTATGTCAGCTGTATTATTATANATAAATCCAAGAACTTCATTACTTGAGNTAATAATTTTACTACTTGTATATGAGTTGGATCTGTAATTAATGAAAATGGATAATAGAAATAAAAANAGAAACAAAAGAAAATTTTTATTTCTAAGCAAGAAATAAATAATCTGTTTCATAAATTTTTAATTCTATTTAATCAATACACTTTTATATTTTGGAATATTTTTTAATACTATTCCTGTGCCTCTTACAACTGCCCTTAAAGGGTCCTCTGCAATATATACTGGTAAATCCGTTTTCTTTGATAGTCTTTTGTCTAATCCTCTTAGCATTGAACCACCACCTGCCAAATACATTCCTGTATTATATATGTCTGCAGCCAGTTCAGGAGGCGTTTTAGATAATGTTTCCATNACTGAATCTTCTACTCTTAGNATGGATTTTTCAAGCGCTTTTACAATTTCTCGGTATGAAACATCAATTTGTTTTGGTTTGCCAGTGAGAAGGTCACGACCTTGAACGCTCATATCGTCAGGAGGGGAATCTAAATCTTCTGTTGCAGCACCAATTTGGATTTTTATTTTTTCAGCTGTCCTATCACCAACATAAAGGTTATGTTCAGTTCTCATGTAATAAATAATGTCATTGGTAAATACATCNCCAGCCACTTTTAATGATTGATCACAAACTATTCCGCCTAAAGCAATTACAGCTATTTCAGTNGTCCCTCCACCAATATCAATAATCATATTGCCTTTAGGCTGCATNATATCAACTCCAATNCCAATTGCAGCTGCCATAGGCTCATGGATTAAATAAACTTCTTTGCCNTTTACACGNTCAGCGGATTCTTTTACAGCNCTCATTTCAACTTCAGTAATTCCAGATGGTATACATATTACCATAATTAANGAAGGAGAAAATATTTTCTTTTTTAGAGTAGGAATACTTTTGATAAACAAATTTATCATTTGCTCTGAAGCATCAAAATCTGCTATTACTCCATCTTTTAAAGGCCTAATGGTTTTAATATTTTCATGAGTTTTNCCTTGCATTANGTTAGCCTCATTNCCAACAGCTATGATTTTTCCAGTAACTCTNTCTTTGGCNACTATAGAAGGACTATCAATTACAACTTTGTCATTATGAATTATTAGAGTATTAGCTGTACCTAAGTCTATAGCAATTTCTTCCGTTAAAAAGTCAAAAAATCCCATATTTTTTTTCCTGAATTAGAGCCTCTTTTCAAGACCTCACACCTTACGTAAATCTAGCAATAATAATTTAATAATAAAATAATAAAATAACAATTAAAAGTCATTAATGTTTAAAATGTCTTATACCAGTAAAAACCATTGACATATTATTATTATCACAATAATCAATAGTTAGATTATCTTTTATGGATCCACCAGGCTGAATTATTGAAGATATTCCAGCTTTATGTGCAATTTCAGCACAGTCTGGAAATGGAAAAAACGCATCACTAGCCATAGCAGCTCCNTTTAAATCAAATTTAAATCTTTTAGCTTTATCAATTGCTTGGTTTAGTGCATCGACTCTNCTAGTTTGCCCAGTTCCACTTGCTAAGAGTTGGTTGTTTTTTACCANTACTATTGTATTTGATTTTGTATTTTTTGAAATCTTTGAAGCAAATAATAAATCTTTAATTTCATTTTTACTTGGTTTATTTTTAGTGGGATAACTTAAAATCTCATTAGAATCAGTAATGTCATCAGTAGTTTGATAAAGATATCCGTTAAGACAAGATCTTATTATTGATTTTTTCTCCGGNAACTTTTTTAATATTAATAAAATTCTATTTTTTTTACTTTTTAACAATGTTAGCGCTTCTTCTTCAATATTAGGAGCAATCACTACTTCACAAAATAATTCATTAATTAAATAAGCTGTTGATTTGTCAATATTAGTATTTGAAATTAGAATTCCNCCAAATGCAGAAACTGGATCTGCAGCTAATGCATTTGAATAAGCCTCTTTTATTGTTTCTCTTGTAGNNAGGCCACAAGCATTATTATGTTTTAGAATAGCAAAGGTTGGTTTTTCCNCATTAAANTCTGAAATTAAATCAATTGCTGAATCAATNTCTAGTAGATTATTATAACTTAATTCCTTTCCGTGAATTTTTTCAATCACTTCTTCAATATTTCCATGAAATTTNCCTTCCTGATGAGGNTTTTCNCCATANCTTANAGTGGTTTCTTTTNTATTTTTAAANNTAAAATNATCTGAGNTATTATTAAAATANTTATATATAGCAGTATCATATTTAGAAGAAGTTTTAAAAGCGTTAGNTGCAAATNTTTTTCTNTCTTNTANTGAAAGNNCNCCNTCNTTTTTTGTATAAACTTNTAAGAATTTAANATAATCATCTTTTGATGAAATGCAAGTAACATCTTTATAGTTTTTGCCTGCTGCTCTTATTAGTGCTATTCCACCAATATCAATTTTTTCAATTATTTCATTTTCNGTTCCACCAGATTTNACTGTTTCTTCAAAAGGATATAAATCTACTATTACTAAATCAATTTTAGGAATTTCAAATTTTTCTAACTCCATATTGTCTTGATTTAAATTTCTCCTTGAAAGAATGCCTCCAAAAATTTTAGGGTGCAATGTTTTTACCCGACCTCCTAGGATTGATGGGTAGTCAGTAACATCTTCAACTTTCATTAATTTGTACCCTAGTTTTGAAATATAATCATATGTGCCACCAGTAGAATATATTTTTACATTTCTTTTATTTAGCTCTTTAACTATNGGCTCAATACCATCTTTTGAGAAGACTGAAATTAATGCAGATTGAATTTTTTTTTCTTCCATTTATTAACTCATTTTTAACGAAAAAATCTAGAATTCTAAATTTAGTAATTGTAAATTTGTATTGCAATGAAATCNAGAATCTATTTTACNTTTTTTTTNTTTTNCGTTTNNTTATTTTCATTTTCNCAGTCTGATGAAATAGTTGAAGAAGANACAGATTTAGAGGAGATTACAATTAATTATAATAAGAAAACCTCCAAGGTTTCTTTTTTAGGAACACAAAATATTACCACATTAACCTCTGATGAGTTATTAAAAGCAGCTTGNTGTAATTTANCAGAGAGTTTTGAAACAACTCCTTCAATTGATGTNANTTTTTCNGATGCAATTTCNGGATCTAAGCAAATTAAAATGTTGGGTTTAAGNAGCCCTAATATTTTAATATCTATTGAAAATNTTCCAGCNNTAAGAGGTGCTTTACAGTCCCATGGTTTAGAATATATTCCTGGCACCTGGATTGAAAGTATNCAAATCNCCAAGGGNCCTGGAAGTGTTGTGAATGGATATGAAGCTATCACAGGGCAAATAAATGCAGAGCTAAGGAANCCTATAAATGATGACAAGTTTTTCTTGAATTTTTATGCTTCAGAAATGGAAAGATTAGAGATAAATACACATTANAATACNAANNTNTCAAACAANTGGNATTACGGATTATACTTTCATGCCAATAAAAAGGATAATAGTGATGANAGAAATAATGATGGATTTAGAGATTCNCCAACAGGAAATCAAATTAANATNTANAATAGGTTTCAATACACTAATCCTGAAAAAGGATTGGTTAGTTTTATAGATTTTAATTATGTTAATGATTATAGAGCTTTTGGTGAAAATNGTTATATAGATGGGNNTTNTNATTTAATTGAGNCCAATACATATTGGGGTGGATCAAAAAATGNCACAAATTTTAAAGGTAATTTTAAATTAGGCTATGTTAACCCTAATATTCCATATCAATCATTAGGGTTGCAGTTATCTTANAGTAATTTTTCTGAAGGNTNNGATNTNGGNTTTANTATTCATGATATTGAACATNAAAGTATATATTCAAACTTAGTATATAATTCAATTATTGGAGANACAAGACATAAAATTAAAACAGGNATTTCTTTTACTTATGACAACTATAATGAATTTGTCGATAATATGAGANTTCAAACTTTTGATCTNGANAGAAAAGAACATTCTTTTGGCGGATTTTTTGAATATAATTNTGATGATTTAGATAAAATAAACCTATCTGCAGGNATNAGNTATGATAANCATAATNTAATAGGNGGATTTCTAACACCAAGNNTACANTTAAATTATTTNGNTTTNCCNAAAACTTCANTAAAATTTTCTNTAGGNAAAGGNACNAGAATGGCCAATATTTTTTCTGAAAATNAAAANNTATTTTATAGTTCAAGANTTNTATCTTTTTCTTCTTTGTTTGANAGCAGNAATGGAAGTTATTTTGATTTAAANCCTGAATCAGCATGGAATTATGGTCTATCAATAACTAATAATTTTAGACTATTTAATAATAATGCTCAATTAATTTTAGACTATTATATTACCGATTTTGAAAATCAGGTTGTAGTAGACTGGGAAACTCCATCAGCCATTTTATTTTATAATTTAGAAGGAAGTAGTTATGCGGAAAGTTTTCAAGCCCAATTACAATATACTCTTTCAAGTCAAATCAGCATATTGTCAGCATATAAAATTTCAAATGTTAAAACTGATTATATTTCAGGAAGATTGCAGAAACCTTTAAATCCAAAAAATAGATTTTTCTTAAATTTTGCATATGATGGAAATAAAAATAGTAAGGGTGCAAATTGGAAATATGACTTAACCTATAATTTAATAGGAGAGCAAAGACTTCCATCTACTGCAGGGAGCCCTATAGAGTATAGGATGGATAAATTTACTCCTGATATTACATTAGTAAATACTCAGTTAACTAGAGTTTTTAACAAGTCATTTGAAACATATCTAGGAATTGAAAACCTAACAAATTATAAGCAAATGAATCCTATAATTTCAAGTGAAGACCCATTTGGACAATATTTTGATTCCACATTTGTTTATGGGCCATTATTTGGAAGAATGTATTATCTTGGACTTAGGTATAGAATTAATTAAAATGAAGAATTTATTTATCGTTGTATTTTTACTAAGCTTTAGCTTAGCATTTTCTCAAACAAAAACTGATACATTTTTTGTTGACGGAGTTTGTGGCATGTGTAAAGAAAGAATTGAAAATTCATGCATAAAAGTAAAGGGAATTAAAAGTGTAAAATGGAATATTGATAGTAGAATGTTAAGTATAATCTATAACGAAAAAAAAATTAACTTACCTGATATTCATAAATTTGTAGCTTCAATTGGCCATGATACTAAAATTGAAAAAGCTCCCGAAGAAATTTATAATTCATTAGAAATGTGTTGTAAATATAGAGATCCACAAGTTGTGAAGGACCATCAATAAAAAAGCACCAACTTTAATGGTGCTTTTTTATTTATAATAATTAAATATATTTTACATCATTCCTGGCATTCCACCTCCACCCATTGGCGGCATTGGCGCAGGTGAGTCTTCTTTTATATCTACCAGAGCGCACTCAGTAGTAAGAATCATTCCAGCAACAGAAGCTGCATTTTCTAATGCAATTCTTGTTACTTTTTTGGGGTCAATTATCCCTGCCTTTAACATGTCAACGTATTCTTCTTTTTTTGCATCATAACCATAGTTGTCTTTTCCGTCCATAACTTTAGCAACAACTATGCTGCCTTCAGAACCAGCATTTTCTACTATAGTTCTCAATGGAGCCTCTATAGCTCTTGTAACTATCTGAATACCTGTTAATTCATCATTATTATCTGCTTTAAGTTTTTCTAAAACTTTCTTGGTTCTTACTAGAGCTACACCACCACCAGCAACTATTCCTTCCTCTACCGCAGCTCGAGTTGCATTCAATGCATCATCAACTCTGTCCTTTTTTTCCTTCATTTCTACTTCACTTGCAGCACCTACATAAAGTACAGCAACACCACCTGCTAGTTTTGCAAGTCTTTCTTGTAGTTTTTCTTTGTCATAATCACTTGTAGTAGTTTCAATTTGAGCTTTTATTTGATTTACTCTAGCTTTTATTTCTTCAGATTTACCTGAACCATTTACAATTGTAGTATTATCTTTATCAATTGTAACAGTTTCTGCAGTACCCAGCATAGTTAAATCTGCATTTTCTAATGAAAATCCTCTTTCTTCTGAGATAACAGTGCCACCGCTAAGTATAGCTATATCCTCTAACATAGCTTTTCTTCTATCTCCAAAGCCTGGAGCTTTAACTGCAGCAATCTTTAATCCACCTCTAAGTTTATTAACTACTAGAGTTGCTAACGCTTGACCTTCTACATCCTCAGCAATTATTAATAAAGATCTTCCTGATTGAGATACAGGCTCTAATATTGGCAGTATCTCTTGAAGATTAGATATTTTTTTATCTATTAATAAAATATAAGGATTTTCTAATTCAGTGATCATTTTATCAGCATTAGTAACAAAATATGGAGATAAGAAGCCTCTATCAAACTGCATTCCTTCAACTACATCTACATATGTGTCCGTCCCCTTTGCTTCTTCAACAGTGATAACCCCTTCTTTTCCAACTTTTTCAAATGCTTTTGATATTAAATCACCAATCGTATTATCATTATTTGCAGATATTGATGCAACTTGTTTAATTTTTTCAGAAGAATTTCCTATCTGTTTTGCTTGTTTATTCAATTCATCTGTAATGGTTGAAACAGCATAATCAATACCTCTTTTTAAATCCATTGGATTTGCTCCAGAAGCTACATTTTTTAATCCTTCCTTAACAATTGCTTGTGCTAAAACTGTTGCAGTTGTTGTACCATCTCCAGCTAAATCATTAGTTTTTGAAGCAACTTCTTTTACCATTTGAGCACCCATATTTTCTAATTCGTTTTCAAGCTCTACTTCTTTAGCTACGGTAACACCATCTTTTGTGACCTGAGGTCCGCCAAAAGATTTGCTTATAATCACATTTCTTCCTTTAGGACCTAGAGTTACTTTAACAGAGTTTGCAAGAGCATCAACTCCTCGTTTTAAGCCATCTCTAGCTTCAATATCGAATTTTATATCTTTTGCCATTTTATTATTTTTTTAATTACACAATAGCCAGAATATCTTTTTCTGACATAATTAAATAATCATTTCCTTCAAATTTAAGCTCAGTCCCAGAATATTTTCCGTATAAAACTGTGTCACCTACTTTAACAGTAGTAGGGTTTTCTTTAGTTCCTTTTCCAACTGCCATGACTTTACCTTTTTGAGGTTTTTCTTTTGCGTTATCAGGAATTATAATCCCTGAGGCTGTTTTTGTTTCTGCTTCAATTGGTTCAACAAGAACTCTATCAGCAAGAGGTTTAATATTTAATTTCATAATTATTATAGTTATTATCCAATATTGTTTTCACAAATTATGCCATAAGTAAAATCCTGACAAACTTACAGCTTAATCAGATTAAGTTATCCTTACTGGTCTGTATTATCAATATTAAGAAGATTGTCTTCTTGATTTGGAAGAAGCATTGGTTCTTCAAAAACTTCATTAGTATCTAATGCCTTAGAATCGCTTACATTTTCAGATTGGTTAAATGTAACATTTGAAAGTAAAATTAGCGCGAGCAATAACCCTCCCAATGTCCATGTACTTTTGTCTAAAAAATCTGTAGTTTGCTTAACTCCTCCAAGTTGTTGTGATCCACCACCACCAAATGATGATGAAAGACCTCCGCCCTTAGGGTTTTGAACCATAATTACAAGAACAAGTAGAAAAGCTACTAGTACAATAAGAGGTAAAAAGAATGAATATGATCCCATAATATTGATTTATTTTAATTTTCTAATTTTTTTAATTTGGTCTGCAAAGTAACTACTTTTTTCTGGAAATTTCAAACTTAAAATCTTATAAGATTGTATAGCTTTTTCATAGTTTTTTTGGCTTAAATATAGTTTTGCTAATGTTTCAGTCATTAAATCATTATGACTCTCTTTGTAATTAACATTTATATTATAGCTGCCATCAACATCATTTTTTGGGTTGATTTTATGATCCTTAGAACTTATAAATTTATTTATAAGTTCTTCTTCTTTAGAGCTAGTATTTTCTTCAATTAGACTTCTGTCAATAGGTTTAAATTTTGAGATGGTTAGCCACTCAGTAAATGTATGCATTTCATTTTTTTGAAAACTTACGGCTTGATCTTCTTTAGAAATAACATTTTTTTTATCTTTTAATTGTAGATTTTTTATTTCATTTTCGTTAAACACGATTTTTTCCTGTTGAAATTCATTAGATGTTATAAAATCAAACAAAATGCTTCTATCGGTGGTGTAAGCTGCAGTAAGTTTAAGCTCTTCATTATATTTAAAATTTCCACTATTTTTTAAAACTTTTAGATAGATTGCTCTAGAAGATTGAAAATATGGAAAATCTTTAATTAAAGAATTAATAAAAGCTATCTGTTCTTTGTCAACTTCGCTTGGATTCTGTAGTATCTTTATATATTGGTTTTTATTCATTCTTTACCATTTTGCTAATGAAGCATTAAATACATCTTGGGTAATTCTTTCAAAAATTTCGTCTATTGCAGTATCTTTTTGTGAACCAATTAACTGAGAACTTCCAGGATAATCGTAATAAAATGAAAATCTTTTTTCAAATTCTGCATCAGGATCATTTTTATCATAAAATCTAACATTAACCCCTACAGTTAATCGGTTTTGTGCTGCAGTATTATTAGCAGTAGCTGTTGTTGGGGCAATTCTATATTCAACTATTTCTCCTTCATATAGAAGATCTCCATTTGACTTTACAAGATCTAAGCTAGTTTGATTAATTAATAGGTCTATTAATTTATTGGTAAAGTCTCTGTCAATCCCAGGTTCTATTAAAGTCGAATTGTTTTGAAAATAATTAACTTGAAATGTTTTTGTTTCAGCAGAAATTGAAGCACCTGTTAATGAATATTTAACATTGCATGAACACATGATTAAAAATATTATAAGAGNAGATATTTTAANGATGAATTTCATTATTATTACTAATATAAATTTTTTATAAGTTAAACTGCTTTATTTTCCTGTATAATGTACGTTCACTTATNCCTAGTTCTTTTGCTGCAAGCTTTCTTCTTCCTTTATTTTTTTCAAGAGATTTTTTAATTAATTCTAATTCTTTATCGTGAATTGAAAGNGACTCTACATTTATTTCTTCTGCGTAATCAAATTGTGAATTTTTCACACTTCTTTCAATAGGGACTACTTGTATTTGATCTTCACTAACTTCTTTTTCTGACTTTGAATTATATATTTTTTTTATTAAATGTTCATTATTTTCTTTAAACTCATTNATATTTGATGATTTCATTAACTCCATTGTTAGNTTTTTTAAATCATTNAGNTCACCTTTCATNTCAAATAAAACTTTATATAATATTTCNCGTTCCGAATTAAAGTCATTNGANTCCTTTCCAGAAATAATTGCTGGAAGACTGNTGTCTGTACTNTTAGGNAAGTAATTTAAAAGAGTTTTATTACTNATAGTNCTATCTTCNTCTAATACTGATAATTGCTCAGCAATATTTTTTAATTGTCTAATATTCCCATCCCATCTATAGTTCAATAATGATTTTACTGCTTCATCATCTAGTTTTATTGATGGCATACTGTAGCGTTGTGCGAAATCACTAGAGAATTTTCTAAATAATAGATGGATGTCAGCTTCTCTTTCTCTTAAAGGAGGAATATTAATTTCAACTGTACTTAGCCTGTAATACAAGTCTTCTCTAAATTTATTGTTTTTGATAGCTTTTTGCATGTTAAGATTAGTTGCAGCGACAATTCGCACATTGGTTTTTTGAACTTTACTTGAACCAACTTTAATAAACTCCCCATTTTCCAACACTCTTAATAATCTNACCTGTGTTGTNAGAGGAAGTTCNCCAACTTCATCTAAAAATATTGTTCCACCATCTGCAACTTCAAAATANCCATTTCTTGAATTAGTTGCNCCAGTAAAAGCACCTTTTTCATGACCAAANANNTCNCTNTCTATGGTTCCCTCAGGTATAGCTCCACAATTTACTGCAATGTATTTTGCATGTTTNCTATGNGACAATTGATGAGCTATTTTAGGAATATTTTCTTTACCAACTCCGCTCTCTCCAGTAACNAAAACTGAAATATCAGTAGGAGCAACCTGTATTGTTTTCTCAAGGGCTCTGTTAAGNCCNGTATCATTACCAATNATNCNNAANCTTTGNTTAATAGCTTGAATTGATTCCATAATATTTAGTTNTTTTTTGAATATCNAATTGCACGACCTANTAATGTAGCGCTTGTNCAATCTGTTATTTTTACCTTTANAAAATCNCCAANATTATAATTTTCTTTAGGNAAAACNACCACTGTNTTTTGCTTATTTTTNCCACTCCAATATAGTTTTGATTTTTTTGAAGTTTTCTCAATTAGAACTTCAACTTCTTTGTTTAAAAACTCTTTTGTTCTAACTANGCTATGATTTNGTTGTAANTCTACAATTTCTTGAAGTCTTCTTTTCTTAGTAGGCTCATCAACATCATCTAAAAGTTTTCTTTGAGCGACTGTTCCAGGCCTTTCAGAATATTTATACATGTATCCAAATGANTATTTTACAGTTTCCATTAANNCNAGTGTTTGTTTATGGTCTTCTTCTGTTTCCCCAGGAAAGCCTACAATTATATCTTGACTAATGCTGCAATNAGGAATAATGTCTTTAATNTTATNAATTAANTCTAAATATTCTTCCCTAGAATGTTGTCTATTCATTTCATTTAGAATTTTATTNCTTCCACTTTGTACTGGCAAATGAATATGATTACATATATTTTCATATTTAGCCATAATTCTAATTACATCCAATGACATGTCTTGAGGGTTTGAGGTAGAAAATCTGATTCTAATTTTAGGCTGATTTATAGCACAAATTTCTAATAACTTAGAAAAGTTAGTAGCAGTAGATTTTTTAATTTCTGAGGCTTTNTGAAAATCTTTTTTAAGACCTCCTCCATACCANAAGTAACTATCAACATTTTGNCCAAGAAGAGTTACTTCTTTATATCCTTTTTTNCNTAAATCATTTAANTCTTCAATTATNCTTTGTGGNTCTCTNCTTCTCTCCCTTCCNCTTGTNAATGGCACTACNCAGAATGTACACATATTGTCACATCCTCTGGTTATTGAAATAAATGCATTAATGCCATTAGAATTTAATCTATAAGGAGTAATATCAGAATATGTNTCNTCTTTTGATAATANAACATNTATAGCGCGTTGACCTTTTTCAATTTCATCAATTAAATTTGGTAAATCTTTATANGCATCTGGACCAACAACTAAATCAACAATCTTTTCTTCTTCAATTAATTTNTTTTTTAATCGNTCNGCCATACATCCAAGTATTCCGACTTTTANAAATTTCTTTGTCTTTTTTATTTTATTAAATTTTTCTAATCTTTTNCTGATTGTTTGCTCAGCTTTTTCTCTAATAGANCATGTATTTAGTAAGATTAAATCNGCNTCNTCAAGCTTTGTAGTAGTAGTATATCCCNTTTTAGATAATACNGANGCAACAATTTCACTATCACTGAAGTTCATTGCACACCCATAGCTCTCNATGTANAGTGATTTNCCCACCTTCTTAGANCTATCTTGATTTTTTAAAATTGTAGACTCACCATTATATAGGTATGGGTTTTTTTCTACNTTTTTTAAATCGNTACTCATTATCTATNATTTAAATANAGTCTGCAAATATATTAAAAATACGCCAATTTGTCATGTTTTTANTATGATCTCNTTAAATGTCTGATTTTCATGTATTAGATGGATATTAAAAAATTCTTCTACATTTGTACATCTTAATTAAAAAAAATGGCAAAGAATTTAGTAATAGTTGAGTCTCCAGCAAAAGCAAAAACAATAGAGAAATTTTTGGGAAATGATTTTAAGGTAGCTTCAAGTTTTGGCCACATATCTGATTTACCTTCTAAAGATCTTGGTGTAGATGTAGAGGGAGATTTTAAACCTAAATATGAAGTATCAAAAGATAAAAAGAGTGTAGTTAAGAATCTTAAAGATCTAGCTAATAAATCTGAAACAATATGGTTAGCTAGTGATGAAGATCGTGAGGGAGAGGCAATTGCATGGCATCTATTTAGATTATTAAAGCTTGAGGAAAGTAATACAAAACGTATTGTTTTTAATGAAATCACAAAATCTGCTATTCAAAAGGCAATAGATAATCCTAGATCAATAGATTACAATCTGGTTGATGCTCAACAAGCCAGAAGAGTTTTAGATAGAATTGTTGGATATGAATTATCGCCGGTTTTGTGGCGCAAAATTAAGAGCGGTTTATCTGCAGGACGAGTACAATCAGTATCTGTCAGATTAATAGTTGAAAAGGAAAGAGAGATTAAAAGCTTTAATTCTGAAAGCACTTATANGGTAGATGCTGAATTTANNACAAAAAATGGCGGAAATTTAAAGGCAAAACTTGATAAAACATTTAATACTAAGGAGAATGCTCAAAACTTTTTAAAGAAAAANATAAGCTCTAGTTATTCAGTGGAAAGTTTAGANAAAAAACCCTTAAAAAAATCNTCTTCNGCACCATTTACCACTTCTACATTGCAACAGGAGGCATCTAGAAAATTGTATTTTTCTGTATCAAAGACAATGACTGTGGCTCAAAGATTATACGAGTCAGGNCTAATAACATATATGAGAACNGATAGNGTAAATCTTTCNAATNCAGCTAAGGATTCTGCTAAAGATCATATTGTAAAAAATTATGGAAATGAATATTCTAGTTCAAAATCATATAAAACAAAGTCTAAAGGTGCTCAAGACGCTCANGAAGCAATCAGACCAACAAACTTTTCAATGACGGGAGATAATATTGCAGATAATGATCAAAAAAGATTATATCAATTAATCTGGAAAAGAACTATTGCATCTCAAATGACTGATGCTTCTTTAGAAAAAACTAATGTTAAAATNAAATCCTCAAATCATGAAATTTTATTTGCTTCAACAGGTCAAATAGTCAAATTTGANGGGTTTTTAAAANTNTATTCTGAAGCAAAAGGTGATGGANTTGAAGAAGANAATTCTATGTTNCCTAAAATTGATTTGAATGAAGATTTANAGCTTANTAATATNAAGGCTAATCAGAGATTTTCTAGNCCTCCATTTAGATATACAGAAGCATCATTAGTNAAAAAANTAGAAGATTTAGGAATAGGAAGACCTTCTACTTATGCACCTACCATATCTACAATTCAAAATAGAGGATATGTAGAAAAAGGGACTATAGAAGGAGAAAGCAGGGATTATATACAATTAATTTTAGAAAATAATGAAATCAGTGAAAACACTCTACAGGAGAAGGTAGGTTCAGATAAGGGGAAATTAGTCCCAACAGATATAGGAATGATTGTAACAGATTTTTTAATAAATCATTTTGAAAATATTATGGATTATAATTTTACGGCTAGTGTTGAAGAAAATTTTGATAATATAGCTGATGGTAAACAAGAATGGACATCTATGATGAAAGAATTTTACAAAAAATTTCATCCCATAGTAGAAGATGTTAGCAAAAATGCTGAAAGAGAATCTGGAAAAAGAATACTCGGATCTCACCCTGAAAATAAAAAAGAAGTCAGTGTTAGATTAGGCAAATTTGGACCAATGGTTCAAATTGGCACTGTTGAGGATGAGGAAAAACCTGTTTTTGCAAGTTTGCCCCCTGAAATGCAGATTGAATCAGTAACGTTAGAGGAAGCACTTGATTTGTTCTCTTTACCTAGGGAATTAGGAGAGTATGATAACGAAGTTATTTTAGCTAACAATGGAAGGTATGGACCATATGTAAAATATGGGAAAAAATTTGTTTCAATCCCAAAAGGGAAATCTCCATTATCCATTTCAATTGAAGAAGCAATAGAACTCATAAAGATTAAAGAAGAATCAGAAGCACCTATATATAATTATGAGGGGCTAGATGTACAAAAGGGTAAAGGTAAGTTTGGGCCATTTATTAAGTGGAATAATATGTTTATTAATGTTGGGAAAAAGTATGATTGGGATAACTTATCTGAAAATGATATTATTGAGCTTATTGAGGATAAAAAGAAAAAAGAAAAGGAGAAGCTTATTCATAACTGGTCAGATGAAAATATAAGAGTTGAAAAGGGAAAATGGGGTAAAATATATATAATTAAGGGAAAAATTAGAAAAGAATTATCTAAATCTATTGATCCTAAAGAATTAACACTTGATGATGCTAAAAAAATACTAGATAATAAAAAAGAATAGATTAATTTAGCTCTATAATGGATCCTAACTTTTTAACCTCTGTTCAAGACAATATTTTAACTCCTGTTGAGGATCATATACTTTCTCATAATAAGATAATTTCAGCCTTAATTCTAGGCAATAAAATAAGTGTTCACACAAAAGAAAATGGCGTTCCTAATATTGATAAAGTTGATATTGCCATTATTGGTGTCCCAGAGAATAGAAACGATATAAATTATATAGGAGAAGAGATAAATCTTGGTGAAATAAGAAAATCATTTTACTCATTATATCCAGGAAATTGGTCTATTAAAATTGCTGATTTTGGTGATATTAATCCAGGTGAAACTGTTGATGACACCTATGAGATTGTAAGATCAATTATTTCATATTTTATTAAAAATGATGTTATTCCAGTTATTATTGGTGGAAGTCAGGATTTGACCTATGCAAAATATAGAGCTTATGATGATTTTAAGAAAACAATAAATATAGTTAATGTTGATTCTAACTTTGATTTAGGAGATTCGTCAAAACCCATAAAAAACAATAGTTATCTTGGGAAGATAATTTTGGAGGAGCCACATAATCTTTTTAACTATACTACATTAGGATATCAAACATACTATAACCCTCAAATTGAGATAGATTTGATGGAAAAACTATATTTTGAAGCCTATAGGTTAGGGGAGGTGTGTAATAATATCACTTCAGCTGAACCTGTAATGAGAGATGCTGATATAGTCACCATAGATCTTAGATGTATTAAGTCCTCTGAACTAAGTTCAAGACAAAAATTATCTCCAAATGGTTTTGATGGTAAGGAAATTTGCTCAATAAGCAGATACGCAGGGATTAGCAATAAGGTTTCCTCATTTGGAATTTTTGAGTATAGATCATCTAATGAAGATGAAATTACTGAGATGCTAATAGCACAAATATTGTGGTATTTTATAGAAGGAGTTAACTGTAGAATTATAGATGATGATTTTACAAATATTGCTAGTTTTCAAAAATTTACTGTAGTAGTTGATAAATATGAACTAATTTTTTACAAGAGTATAAAAACAGCTAGATGGTGGATTGAGATACCAAATTCATCAGAAAACAATAATAAACT
>PACY01000045.1 GCA_002700405.1 Flavobacteriaceae bacterium
ATGGAGTAAAAGTTATAGCATTTTTAGTTGATGATGCAACAAAATCATTTGATGAGACTGTAAAAAGAGGGGCAAAGCCTTATATGAAACCTACTAGAGAAGAAGATGAAAACGGATACATAATTCGCTCAGGTATTCATACCTATGGTGAGACAGTTCATTTATTTGTTGAAAGAAATAATTACAATGGAGTTTTTCTTCCAGGTTATATAAAATGGGATTCAAACCATAATCCTGAAAGCATAGGATTGAAATACATAGATCATATTGTAGGTAATGTAGGATGGAATAAAATGAATGTATGGAGTAAATTTTACGAAGATGTTTTAGGCTTTTCTCAAATAATCTCTTTTGATGATAAAGATATATCTACGGAGTATACAGCTCTTATGAGTAAGGTTATGAGTAGTGGCAACGGAAGAGTTAAATTTCCAATTAATGAACCAGCAGAAGGTTTAAATAAGTCACAAATTGAAGAATATTTGGAGTTTTATAATGGAGCAGGGGTTCAACATTTAGCATTAGAAACAGATGATATTGTAAATACAGTTAGCCACCTAAGAGAAAGAGGTGTAGAAATGTTATACGTGCCTGATTCATATTACGATACAATTATTGACAGGGTTGGAAAGATTTCAGAAGATATTAAAGAACTTAAAAAATATGGTATTTTAATTGATAGAGATGATGATGGTTATTTACTTCAAATTTTTACTAAACCATTAGTAGATAGACCTACTTTGTTTTTTGAAATCATTCAAAGAAAAGGGGCTAAATCATTTGGTAAAGGAAATTTTAAAGCACTGTTTGTAGCAATTGAAACGGAACAAAGGAACAGAGGTAATTTATGATATTTTAGTTATATTGATGCCTTTAATTATTTATGCCTAAGAAAAAGTATCAGATAGAATTTAATAGTGTAACAAAAAAGTTACCTAAACATCTACACAAATTTATAGTCAAACAACCTTACGATGAATATACTCCTCAAAATCAGGCAGTGTGGCGGTATGTAATGAGGTTAAGCGTTGATTATCTCAAATCTGTTGCTCATGATTCATACCTAGAAGGAATAAGTAAGACAGGTATTTCAATTGATCATATTCCTAGAATGGAAGGAATGAATAGAATTTTAAAAGATATTGGATGGGCTGCTGTATCAGTTGATGGGTTTATTCCTCCAAATGCATTTATGGAGTTTCAAGCTCATAATGTTCTGGTTATTGCTTCAGAAATAAGAACAATTAAGCATGTTGCTTATACTCCAGCACCAGATATTATTCATGAAGCTGCTGGCCATGCTCCTATAATTGCTGATTCAGAATATTCAGAATATCTAAGAAGATTTGGTTATATAGGTAGTAAAGCTATTTCATCTCCAAAGGACAATGAAATGTATGAAGCAATTCGATTGTTGTCGATTTTGAAAGAAAATCCAAATTCTTCCAAACAAGAAATAAAAAAAGCAACAGCTAATGTAAATAAGATACAAAATAACATGGGTGAACTTTCTGAAATGGCAAAAATTAGAAATTTACACTGGTGGACTGTAGAGTATGGATTAATAGGTAAAATAGATAATCCAAAAATTTATGGTGCAGGATTATTATCATCCATTGGTGAAAGTAAACAATGTCTAAAAACATCTGTTAAGAAATTACCTTATACTATTAAGGCTTCTAAAATAAATTTTGATATAACAAAACCACAACCCCATTTATTTGTAACTCCAAACTTCTCTTTTTTGAGTTATGTCTTAGAGAAATTTGCTGATTCAATGGCTCTTAGAAAAGGAGGTCTATCAGGGATGAATAAAGTTATAAAATCCAAACAATTAGGAACAGTTGAATTAAGTACTGGAATTCAAATTTCAGGAGTTTTTACTCGTGTAATAAAACAAAATAACAATCCAATTTATATACAGACTAATGGTCCTACAGCATTAGCTAGTAAGGGAAAAGAGTTAATTGGTCATGGAAAAGAATATCACACAGAAGGCTATGGGACTCCTATAGGAAAATTAGAAGGAGTAAATTTACCAATTGAAGATATGTCACCAAAAGATCTTGTTGCTTATGGAATAGTCGAGAAAAAACATATAGAACTAAATTTTGAAGGTGGTGTTAAGGTTTCAGGTAAAATTATTACAGGCAAAAGGGATCTGCAAGGAAAGATACTTTTAATATCATTTAACGAATGTACAGTTACTTATAATAAGCAAATATTGTTCAAGCCAGAATGGGGAATTTATGATATGGCGGTAGGAGAAAAGATCGTATCTGTTTATGCAGGCCCTGCATCTGATGAATCATTTGATGATTTGCATACTGTTTCTAAGGTAAAAACAAAAAAAATTAAATATTCTAAAAAAGAAAAAGAGTTGTTCAAATTATANAAGAAGGTTAGAAGTTTTAGNGAAAACAAAAAAACTAATTTTAAGTTATTAGCTAATGTGTATTCAGAAATTCAATCTAAATATAAAAATGAATGGCTTATTCTTTTTGAGATATATGAAATNATATATNATTNNAAATGTAATTTTAAAGATGAATTATATNATTATTTAATAAAACTTAGTAAAAAAGACAAGTACAGTGATTTAATTAATAATGCGTTAAAACTTATTAAAACTTAATATGGAAGCATGGGTTGATATTCCAAAAAATTCTGATTTTTCAATATACAATATCCCTTTNGGAATTTTTTCTACAAAAAACTTAAAAAAAAGGGTAGGTATAGCTATTGGTGAAATGATTCTTGATTTAAAATTATCATCAGAGTTAGGTGTATTTGATCATTTGACTTTTGATTTTAATGTATTTGAAAACCTCTACCTTAATGATTTTATTTCTTTAGGAAAATCAATAACAAATGATGTTAGATTAACTATTCAAAAAGAACTTTCTGATTCATCTTCGGTTTTAAAAAACAANAGCAATGTATTAATTAAGCAATCNGATGCNCAAATGCACTTGCCTTTAAAAATTCGNGATTATACTGACTTTTATTCTAGCATAGAACATGCTACTAATATTGGATCAATGTTTAGAGATCCTTCAAATCCTTTACTTCCCAACTGGAAGCATATTCCTGTGGGTTACCATGGCAGAGCATCATCTATAATTGTAAGTGGTATAGATATCNATAGGCCAAAGGGTCAAGTNCTATTGCNAAANAAGGANACACCAGTATTTCAGCNATCTTCCAGAGTAGATTTTGAATTAGAGATGGGATTTGTAATTGGNAAAAAAACAAATTTGGGTGATTCAGTNTCGACNNATGAAGCTGAAGATTATATTTTTGGAAAAGTTTTATTTAATGANTGGTCTGCTAGAGATATTCAAAAATGGGAATATGTTCCTCTAGGTCCATTTTTAGGTAAAAGTTTTGCCTCTTCAATATCTCCATGGATTGTNACAATAGAAGCTTTNGATTTATATAAAGTTAAAGGGCCTGANCAANCNCCTAAGGTTTTGNCCTATTTAGAATATAATGANATGAAGAANTATGANATTAATTTAGAAGTANCTATTAAGCCAGAAGAATCAAAGGAGTCAAAAGTGTGCTCTTCTAATTTTAAATATATGTATTGGAACATGGNTCAACAATTAGCTCATCACACAATAAATGGATGTAATATAAATGTTGGAGACTTAATGGCTTCAGGAACTATTAGTGGTAAAGAGAAAGGATCTTANGGCTCAATGTTAGAACTTTCATGGGGTGGAAAAAATCCTGTAACTTTAGATGATGGAANTAGNAGAGTATTTATAAATGANAATGATACTGTTATAATGAGAGGNTATTGTGAAAAAGATGGTAAAAGAGTAGGTTTTGGTGAAGTGAAAACAAAATTAATAGGATCAAAATAAAATAGATAAAATGGATAAGTTTACATCAATTGACCCTAATANNCTTTCAACTAGTGAATTACATANAATGCTTTTGTTATCTGTTGCNCCTAGNCCAATAGCTTTAGCTAGNACAGNNGATAAGGATGGGAATGTTAATTTAAGNCCTTTCAGCTGCTTTAATATGTTTAGTGCTAATCCACCTATACTTATATTTTCTCCATCTAGGAGAGTTAGAGATAATTCTACTAAAGATACCTTAGAAAATATAAAACAAGTACAAGAGGTTGTTATCAATATTGTTAATTTTTCTATAGTTGAACCAGTATCATTAGCTAGTACAGAATATGAAACTGGTATTGATGAATTCAAAAAATCTGGNTTAACCCCACTTAAATCAAATCATGTCAAACCCCCTAGGGTAAAAGAATCACCTATATCATTTGAATGTGAAGTGGATCAAATAATTGAATTGGGAAAAGATGGTGGAGCAGGTAATTTGGTTATTTCTAGAATAGTACATATCCATGTCAATAACAAATATTTAGATNAGNANGGTNCTTTAGATACTAAAAAACTTGACTTAGTTGGAAGAATGGGAGCTAGTTGGTATACAAGAGTAATTGATGAAAGCTTATTTGAAATTCCTAAACCAATCCATACAAAAGGAATAGGAGTAGATNAATTACCAGATCATGTACATTCTACNGANATATTATCAAAAAANAATCTTGCTAGATTAGGTAATCTAGAAAAGANNCCTTCACAACAAGAGATTCAAGANTATCATCATTCAAATAATNATATTTNACAAATAATGAATATNTCAGATAGAAAACAGCAAATAAAAGAAATCCATAGCTTAGCAAAAATNCAAATTAATTCAGCTAATTTAGATTTAGCNATAAAGACCGTTTTTTCAGTTTTATGACAAGAATAAGATTTACTTTATTAATTNTTTTTTCTTTAGTTATTTTCACAAGTTGCAGTGATAAAAATGATGTAAATAATATTTTAATTACATCAGATGATTACATGAAATTTGATACTCGTAAAATTACTGTTAAGTCAGGAAAAANTGTAAAATTAACTCTTAAGCATATTGGTCAGTTAGATGTACAGGTAATGGGGCATAATTTTGTTTTATTAAAGAAGAAGGTTAATTTAATTGAATTTGCTAATAAGGCTGCTACAGCAAGGGATAATCAATATATCCCTGTGGGGTCTGACGAGGTTATTGTNTATACTGANATGATTGGTGGAGGGCAAGAAACTACAATTGAGTTTTTACCTCCAGAACCTGGAGTATATGATTTTGTATGTAGCTTTCCGGGACATTATGCAATGATGAAAGGAAAATTTATTGTAGAATAAGTAGNTCTATATTTTTAAATTCTATNGGATGACTTTCACTTTGTAANGAAATNTANCCTTCCTTAAGNCTGTCTCCTTTTTTATCTTTTAGCGTATTGTACTGACCGCCAATTATTGGATTAGTATAGGAGAAAACTTCCTTTCCATTAATGTAATGTTTAATAATAGAATCATTATTTACTTCAATTTCAAGATTAACCCACTCTTCATCATAGAATGTCTCAGAAGATGATGACATGCAATGAGTTGTCACGAGTCTATCNTTAATATTTACATGAGTTCCAGGAGTACACAAATTTGCAGTAGTTCTTTTCCATGGTTTTTTTATTCCTCCTAAAAGTTGTACTTCTATTGATACTGGAAACTCCTGATTAATCTCCATGCTCTCAGGNGATTGTGAATGGATCATTACACCACTATTTTTAGTAGCCCATCCTTCTCCACCTTTACACTGATTTCCAACAAATCGATAATCTAATCTAAGCCTATAATTGGAGTAAGGGTTTTTATAGAAGATATGACCAAAATAATTTTTAAAATGATCATAGTTTTCATANGATACTACAAGTGAATTNTCTTTCACTTTAAATGTATTAAACTTATCTTCTCCTGCAGNAAATCCATTAATTTTAACTTTCCATCCTTCAAGGTCATTACCATTAAAAATTTGAATCCAATCTTGATTATTNTTATCAACATTTAATCCTTGAAAACTATANAGTATTGAAATGGTAAAAACAAAAAATAATTGGATTAGTATTTTCATTGNTTAATTATAATGACCAGGATTTTCCACCNGTAAGTTCTTGGAGATCACCGCAATATGCANCTCCTGGTATTGGGTCATATGCAAGTACATTTTCACCAACAAACTCACTGATTTTATANGACCATATCGTATCAGATTTTATATTTTTTAATAAATCTGAAATATCATTTGAATCCCCANTAATAATCATATGCTTGTCAAGTAAATCTTTNTAATTTTCTTCNGTTAGANTATTTATNTCNTNAGAGTAATTTAATTTTATTAGATCTACTAGTTTTNCATANGTGTTTTTTAGCCAATCTTNCCTATTATCATCNAAGATTTCTTTATAATATTTATCTAGAAANTCCACTACATTAACTTCATTTGCAGANGGNGTATCTGTTTTAGGNATNATNANATCTACTATNTCNATTAATANCTTAGCCTGTTCTTTATTAAGAAATACTGGACTCCATTTATTAGAATCAGTACTNCAGCTATTTANTANGCTTATCACAGTAGGAGTAGCAACAATTAATCCAGCTGAAAGTCCAATATTTTTTAATGCATCTCTACGTTTCATAAGTTTCCNTTTTTAAACTCTTTTACAGCATAATTAGCAGCTCTTGCTGTAAATGCCATATAGGTTAGTGATGGGTTTTGNCATGCNGAAGAGGTCATAAANGANCCATCAGTTACAAATACATTTTTACAANTATGAATTTGATTGTATTTATTTAATACTGATGTTTTAGGNTCATGCCCCATTCTGGCAGTTCCCATTTCATGAATTCCAAGTCCCATTGCTCTGGAATCAATACTGTCATAGCCTACAACATTTTTATAACCTGCTGCTTTAAACATTTTAACTGCTTGATCTTTCATATCTTTTCTCATAGCCAATTCATTTTCACCAAAATCAGCGTCAAAAGTCACCGTAGGAAGACCCCATTCATCTAATTTGTCATAATCTAGATACATTTTATTATTGTGATNAGGTAATGTTTCTCCAAATGCTGTCACACCTATTTTCCAACCCCCAGGCTTTAATATTGCTTCTTTTAATTCAGGTCCGTATTTCAATTCAGCTACAACTTCTGACATACTATTTCTCCAAGCACCACCTTGATACCCATAACCTCTTATAAAATCTTTTGAATCAGAATCGCCACCAATGTTTCTNAANCTAGGAATATATATNCCCCCAGGTCTTCTTCCTTTNTCATACTTTTCTTCAAAATTTTCAATTTCAGCAGAAGCACCTACTACAAAGTGATGATCCATAATATTATGACCTAGTTCTCCACTATCATTNCCNAGTCCGTTAGGAAATCTCTTAGATGTTGATTGCATCAAAATTGAAGTGGAAGGAANAGTTGAAGCACATAGNAAAATAATTTTAGCTTTAAATGTATATCTCTGTTTTGTTTCAGCATCAATTACTTCTACCCCTGAAGCTTTCTNAGTNTTTTCATCATATACTATTTTATGAGCTATAGAATGAGGTCTTAAAGTCATGTTCCCTGTAGCATCTGCTGCAGGAAGAGTAGATGAATTACTACTAAAGTATGCACCATATGGACATCCNCTCATACATCTATTTCTNTATTGACATGTNCTTCTTCCAAGNCCAGGTTTTGTTCCNTCAGTTATATGAGCCACTCTAGCAGGAGTAACTACTCTTCCATTCATATTTTTAGCTACATTAACNCTAAAATCATCTTCAGCACAATTCAATGGTAATGGTTTTAAAAATTCACTGTCTGGTAGTTGTGGTAACCCTAATTTTTCACCTGAAATTCCAATATATTTTTCTACATGACTATACCANGGAGCAATATCTTTATATCTAACAGGCCAGTCTATACTAGCACCGTCCTTTTTATTTGCTTCAAANTCCATTTCACTTAGTCTATAGCTTTGTCTTCCCCACATTAAAGATTTCCCGCCTACATGATATCCTCTAATCCAATCAAAGCGTCTTACTTCATTATAAGGGTGCTTTATGTCATCAACAAAAAAGTGTTCACAAACTGGGTCAGTCACATAACCTGTCCTATGCTGCTTATGTTTTCTTTCTTTTATCTCTGGGGTAATTCTTCCACCATTAGGCATATCCCATGGATCCAGATTTGCAGTATGATAGTCTTCAATATGTTTGATCATTCTACCTCTTTCAAGAACAAGAGTTTTTAGACCATTTTCACAAAGTTCTTTTGCAGCCCATCCACCAGTAATGCCTGTTCCAATTACAATAGCATCATAGTGTTGGTTAGTCATATAGTTTAGTTTAAATTTAAAATTGCTAATCCTATCTAAATTAATTAATTTGCAAGGATAGATAATATTGTATAATACAATATACAAAAATCAATATACAATTTTTATGAAACTTATGTATAGATATATTATTTGTTTGTTCTCTATAATACTTGTTTTTTCTTGTAATAATGCTGATAATAAGATTTCTAATTCAGAACCTTTTTTTAAAATATCATTAGCACAGTGGTCATTTAATAAAATGATAATTATAGATGGTAAGAACCCACTAGATTTTCCTAAGGAAGCTAAAAACCTTGGTTTTGAAGCAGTAGAGCTGGTTTCACAGCTTTACTCAAAAAAAATTAAAGAAATAGGATTTGACAAGACCATTGATTCTTTGGTAATTAATTTATCGGAAAATAATGTGAAATGTTTACTTATTATGATTGATAAAGAGGGAGATTTAGCTCATCCAGAGGAGTCTGTAAGAGATAAGGCTGTAGAAAATCATAAGCGATGGGTTGATGCAGCAGCAAGGCTAGGATGTCACTCCATTAGAGTCAATACTAACGGAACTATAATTGAAGATTTATGGCTAGATGCGGCTGAAGATGGTTTAAGAAAATTATCAACTTATGCTGCTAGTAAAAATATTAATGTTATAGTGGAAAATCATGGAGGATTTTCATCTCAGCCTGAAAAATTAATGCAAGTGATTAATACATTAAATATGTCAAATTGTGGAACATTACCTGATTTTGGTAACTGGTGTATTAAACGGGTAAAAAAAACCAAGACTTGTGAAATTAAATATGAAGATTATTACAAAGGAATAGAGCTCATGATGCCAGCAGCGATGGCTTTAAGTGCAAAATCATATAATTTTGATAAGGATGGAAATGAAACTACAATCGATTATGTTAGGATGCTTCAAATTGTAAAAAACTCTGGATATAATGGTTATATTGGTATTGAATATGAAGGAGAAAAACTTTCTGAGAAAGATGGAGTGATTGCCACAAGAGAGTTATTATTAAATGCTGCTAATAAATTAAAGTAATGGCTGAAAAAATTAGATTAGGAATATTAGGAGGTGGAGGAAATTCACTTGTAGGTATATTGCATCGTATTGCTGCCTCAATGCATAATACGTATGATATTGTCGGAGGCGTGTTTAGTAGAGATATGAATAGTAATGCAGAATTTGCCAATAATATTGGAATTTCTTCAGATCGTGTATATGAGAATTGTGGCAGTATGATAGAAAAGGAATTAGGACTTCCTTCTGATAAGCGTATCCAAGCAGTTGCTATTTTAACTCCTAATTTTCTTCATTATTCAATGGCAAAAAGTCTATTAGAAAACGGATTTCATGTAATATGTGAAAAACCTTTAACCACTACCTATCAACAGGCTAAAGAATTAAGATCATTAGTTAAGGAGTCTGGACTTGTTTTTGCAGTCACCTATACTTATACAGGTTATCCAACAATAAGAAAAATCCGTGAGATGATTTTAAATGGTGACATTGGAGAAGTGCAAAAGGTAGATGCTCAATATTATCAAGGCTGGATCAATCCAATTATTCATCAAAGCGATACAAGAATGGATACTTGGCGCTTAGACCCTGAAAAATCTGGAATTAGCTGCTGTATTGGAGACATAGGCACACATGCTTTTGATATGCTAGAATACCTTACGCATCTTAAAATTGATAAAGTTTTAGCAGATTTAAATTACTTGTATGACGATAATAAAATGGATATAGACGGATCGATTCTTATTAGATGTACCAATGGGGTAAAAGGTATTATTAGAGCAAGTCAAATTGCAACAGGAGAGAATAATAATTTTGTAATTATGATTTATGGAAAAAAAGGTGGTATAAAATGGGAACAAGAAAATCCAAGAATTCTTCATTATATGCCTGAAGGTGAACAAGTTCAGGTGATAGAGTCAGATAAAATAAACACTAATTTATTATCAGAAGATGCTGTATTGCCACCCGGACATCCTGATGAAATTTTTGATGCCATGGCCAATATCTATACTGGTGCAGCAAAAGCAATTAATAAAGAAGATTATAATGAAGGTGAATTTCCAACAATTATTGATGGGGTGAGGGGAATGAATTTTATTGAAAGTGTTGTGGAATCTCATAATAAAGGAAATGTCTGGATAAGTCTAGATAATAATTAAAGAAAAATCGTATTAAAATGGAAAACAAACCAAAAGATATTAATAAGTCAAGACGTGAATTTTTGAAAAAATCTTCTGTAGCCTTTTTAGGTGTATCAATTCTCCCTAGTCATGTAATAGCAGGATTAGGTCATACTGCTCCAAGTGATAAGCTAAATGTTGCTGGTATAGGAGTCGGAGGAATGGGAAGATGGAATCTTAAAAATATTAAGGATCAAAACATTGTAGCTCTTTGTGATGTAGATTGGAAATATGCAAATCGTTGTTTTGTTGAATATCCAGATGCAAAAACCTTTGAGGATTATAGGGTAATGCTTGATTCAATGGAGAAGGAAATAGATGCAGTTCTTATTGCAACTCCAGATCATACACATTATGTTGCTGCAACAGATAGTATGAAAAGAGGCATGCATGTATATGTACAAAAACCTCTAACACATTCTGTATGGGAATCTCGTGAATTAACTAGACTTGCAAAGGAGACAGGTGTAGCAACTCAAATGGGGAATCAAGGTAATTCAAGTGATGATATGGCTAAAGTTTGTGAATGGATATGGAATGGTGAAATAGGTGAGGTAGAAAAAGTTGATGCTTGGACTAACAGACCTATTTGGCCTCAAGGACTTGAAAGACCTACCGAGAGTGTAGCTACTCCAGAAACATTAGACTGGGATTTATTTATTGGTCCTGCACCATACAGACCTTATCATCCATCATATACTCCATGGAATTGGAGGGCATGGTGGGATTTTGGTACGGGTGCATTAGGTGATATGGGGTGTCACATTATTGACCCTGTATATAAGGCACTAGACTTAGGATTTCCATATGCATTTGAAGGAACCTCATCTCAAGTAAATACTGAGAGTGCTCCAATATCAGAAATGGTTACTTACTATTTTAATGAGCGACCAAGTAAAGGAAAAATAAACATGCCTAAGGTTAAGTTTACCTGGTATGATGGTGGACATAAACCAGAGCGTCCAAAAGGCATGAACCCTGGAAAGAATTTAGGAGATTGGGGTGGAGGTGCAATTTTCCATGGAACTAAAGGAACTCTTGTTTGTGGTACTTATGCTAAAGATCCATTTATTATAGGAAGAGAGGATAATCCACCTGCTGTTACCAATGTATTAAGAAGAGTAGAAACTTCTCATGAAATGGATTGGATAAGAGCATGTAAAGAAAATAAAAATTCTAGGGTAGAGGCAACTTCTAATTTTTCATATTCAGGACCATTAAATGAAGTAGTTGTCATGGGTAATCTAGCTATAAGACTCCAAGATCTTAAAAGAAGATTAGATTGGGATGCAGAGAATATGAGAATTACAAATATTTCAGATTCTGATGAAATTAGTGTTGTTACAACTGATAAATTTGATATAATTGATGGTGATCCTAAATGGGATACACAATACACAAAAATAAATGCAAAAGAGGCTGCTAGCGAATATGTAAAACGTGCATATCGAAACGGCTGGAATTATTAAAATAAATTAAAATAAGATGAAGAATATATATTACATATTAACTATAATCTCTATAAGCTTAGTTGTGGCTTGTTCAAATACAACAAAAGGTCAAGAAACAGCAGTGGCTGTGGAAAACAATACGCTTAGTGAAAAGGAAGCTGCTGATGGATGGAAGCTTCTATTTGATGGTAAAACTTCAGATGGATGGAGAGGATATAAAAAAGAAACTTTTCCTACTGATTGGGAAATCACTGAAGCAGGAGAAATCTATATGAAAGCATCTGGTAGAGGAGAAGCAGGATCTTCAAATGGTGGCGATATTATATATGATCAGAAATTCTCAAACTTTCATGTAAAACTGGAATGGAAAGTATCTGAGGGAGGAAATTCTGGAATATTTTACTTAGGTCAAGAAACACCTGAATTTGATTTTATTTGGAGAACAGCGCCTGAGATGCAAATATTAGATAATGATAGACATCCTGATGCTTTTTTAGGAAAAGATGGAAATAGACAAGCAGGAGCATTATATGATCTTTATCCAGCAGTACCACAAAATGCAAACAAGGCAGGTGAGTGGAACAAAATTGAAATCATAGTCTATAATGGCACAGTAATCCACAAACAAAATGGAGAGGTTGTGGTAGAATATCATCTATGGACTCCAAAATGGGAAGAGGATGTTTCTAGAAGTAAATTCCCTAATTTAAATAAAAATTGGGCTAATGTAGAGAAGGAAGGATTCTTTGGTCTTCAAGATCATGGAGATGATGTGTGGTTTAGAAATATAATGATTAGAGAATTGTAAGAATATAGGATAGTATAATTCACTGGAATATTATTCTAATTACTCTTAATATGAACAATTGTCAAAGAGTGTGGCGGTAGTTCTGTAATACCATTTTTAAACCTTAGCTCTAACTCTTTAGGGGTCACTCGATTAGGATGCTCAATATCGTTGTAACTATCAGTTGATTCACCCGTTAGGATTTTTGCCTTATATATCCCATTTAATAACTCATCTCCAATACTAATTTTGCATTTTAGGTTCTCTGAAGGATGACGATTAACTAATGAAATTGCCCAGTTTTTACCTTTTTCATCAACTGTGGCAACAGCATCAATTACAGAAACTGAATCTTTATCATCGGTAAGTTTGCTTCCGCTTATATCAACATCGCTGATATATTCTTCAAGTTCATTCGCATACATTGCCATTGTATGGAAATGAGTACGCTTAACAACTCCTTTAGGATGTACATAAAGAGGTCCAGTCTGGTTCACCAGCGGAGCAATATTTGCCATATCAATATATTCAGAATTTCTCAGACATGAATTAAGAAATGAGGCGGAAAATAATGCGTCTGATAGATTATAAATTGAAGGATCTAGGCTTTTA
>PACY01000046.1 GCA_002700405.1 Flavobacteriaceae bacterium
AATCCAGAAGATCGAGCTTCAAATAAAGTAGATTTAATACAATATGGAAATCTGTCTTTTAAGACAAAAACAAAATTTAAGAAAACTAACCAACAGATATTTTTCTATTCTAAAATATTTTGGATCATCTTATTAATGCCTTTTGCCATACTATTCGTCATTTTAATAATACAAAGAATTTTAAATAATAAGAAAAATGATAAAAATTGGATTAGAGCTAATAATGCAAAAAAATTAGGGAAAAAGTATCTGTCAGATGCTAAGAAAAATATTGATAATAAAACAAAATTCTACGAAGCTTTAGATAAGGCTATGATGAACTATTTAAAATCAATTTTGCTATTTGATAATAGTGAGTATAATGCAAAGAAAGTTAGAGAATCTTTATTAAATAAATCGGTAAGTTTAAAAACAATAAATTTATTAGAAGACATATTCAATAATTGTCAAATGGCTAGATATACTCCTTTTGATACTGTTGATATGGACAACGATTATAAAAGAGCTTTGGAGTTAATAACATTAATCAATAATGAAATCAAATAAAATGAAAAATATTATAGCTACTATAAATATTATGTTTATACTTTCCCCTTTCATTTTATCAGCTCAGGTAAATGTTGAGAATATCTTTTCTCAGGCTAATGAATTGTATAATAAAGGAGACTACATTGAAGCCATAAATAATTACAAAGAAATAATTAAGAATGATTTACACTCAGCTGAGTTGTATTATAATTTAGGTAATTCTTATTACAAGATAGACAGTATCGCTCCATCAATTTATTATTATGAAAAAGCAATTCAATTAAATCCAAATGATAGCGAAATAATTGACAATTTAGAATTAGCTAATAATTCGCTAGTAGACGAAATAGACCCAATCACCACTCCTTTAATAGAATCAATCTTTAATCGCGTATCAAATATTTTTTATTTTGAAACTTGGGGCTACATTTCTATATTTTTTAGTTTTTTAATCGTAGCATTATTTTTATCTTACTATTTTGCTAATAATAGTAAATTAAAAAGGGCAACATTTGTGCTTTTATGTACATCAGTTATATTTATGTTAGCATCATTGGCTAACGGGAATAATGGATATAATAGCTATATGAATAATGAATATGCTATAATTTATTCATATGAAATAGATTTAAAGACTGAACCAAATTTTAGGTCAGAAACTTTATTTATGTTACATAAAGGGACTAAGGTGCAGGTAATAGAAAACTATAATAATTGGATTAAAATTCGATTAGCTAATGGTCAAATTGGGTATATTCAATTAATTGATGTAAAAATATTATGATAACAAAAGAGCAAGTTATAAAAGCTCAGAATCAATGGGCGCAGGGTGTAATTGAAATCGGGACTGTGAAAGATGATAGTGCCTGTAAGAAATGTGCAATAGATTTTCTAGACGACTTATATTTTTTTGAAATAGGCCCAGTTCTTTTTAAGCCAACTATGGCTTCTTCACAACAATTTAGAAGTTCAAAAGAAATGGCTTTATCCTATTTTATTGGAGGTGAAAATGCTTTTTGTAAAGAAGATGATGGTTTTGCTAAGAAATCTTGGACAGACATTAAATTTGAAAACCATAACATAATATTAGACAAGAATAGAGCAATTGCAATGGGAAATTATTATTTTAAGTCTAATGATAGTAATGCTATAAAAGTCGAATATACTTTTGGATATAAGTTGGTAAATGGAAAATTAAAAATTGACCTACATCATTCATCACTTCCATATAGCTCAGACTCCTAAGATTATATAAAAAATAAGGGGAATAGTTCTTGATTTATATACCTTATGTAAGGATAAAAAACTGAATTTAAAATAGTTAACTCATCTACTATTTTAACTGTTGAATTTATTTTATCAAACACAAGTACAAACACCATACAGACAATAAAATATTTAATTAATCCAAAAAATGCTCCAGTAATTTTATTTAGCAAGCCAAGAGCAATAGCCTCTGCTAGTTTAGTTAATGATTTTGCAATTAGATTTAATAAAATCACTACTATAATTAATGTAATTATAAAAGATATAATGGTAATATAATTTTCTTCTATTGAAATAAATGATTTAAGATATTTACTAATAATCGGGTTAAAATTAATGGCACAGTATAAGCCCAGGATTAATCCAATCAATGATGACACTTCCAAAAACAGACCTCTATAAAACCCTCGAATAATTCCATAGATTAAAATTATTGATATTACTATGTCAATGCTATTTCCGCTCATTTAGATATCTTAATATTAAAAATAATAAATTATACTTGTTATATTATTATGATATTTATTAAATGACACATTTTATTAATGAAGGAAGCTGCCATTAACTATTTTTTAAAAATCAATTATATTAACTAAGTTTTATTAAATTTGATTTATTCAAATTTGCTAATGATAGATAAAATTAAATCTAGTATAGACGAGATTTCTTCTTTTGAATCTAAATCTTCTGAAGAAATTGAACTTTTTAGAATTAAATATTTAGGAAAGAAAGGAATAATTAACAAATTATTTTCTGAATTTAAAACTATTGATAATAGTGAAAAAAAGAAAGTAGGGCAATTGTTAAATCAATTAAAAAATGCAGCTAATCAAAAAATGGCTGATTTAATTTTAGATATTTCAGAGGGCTCAAATCAATCTAAATCAATTAACGATATTACTAGGCCTGGAGATCCAATATCTATTGGATCTAGACATCCTATATCTTTAGTAAAAAACAGGATAATTGATATCTTTTCTAAGATAGGATTTACTATAAGTGAAGGTCCAGAAATTGAAGATGATTGGCATAATTTTACAGCTTTAAATTTACCTGAATATCATCCTGCAAGAGATATGCAAGACACTTTCTTTATAGAAAAAGATCCTGATATTTTGCTCAGGACTCATACAAGCTCAGTTCAAGTTAGATATATGGAAAATAATAAACCGCCTATAAGGACAATATCTCCTGGAAGGGTTTATAGAAATGAAGCAATTTCTGCTAGATCACATTGTTTCTTTCACCAAGTTGAAGGTTTATGCATTGATAAGAATATAAGTTTTGCTGATTTAAAACAAACATTAGAATATTTTACAAAAATGTTGTTTGGAAAATCAAAAATTAGACTTAGACCATCATATTTCCCTTTTACAGAACCAAGCGCAGAAGTGGATGTTTACTGGGGGCTTGAAAATGATTTAGATTATAAAATGACTAAAGGCACGGGCTGGTTAGAAATTATGGGATGCGGGATGGTTGATCCGAATGTTTTGAAGAACTGCGGCATAGACCCTAAAGAATATTCTGGATATGCCTTTGGATTAGGCATTGATAGAATTGCTTTATTATTACATCAAATAGATGATATAAGACTTCTTAGCGAAAATGATGTAAGATTTATTAAACAATTTAAGTCTACTATTTAGCCTAAATGCTCAGATAGTTTTTTAAAAGTTTTTTTCGGACTTCTTTTTAAATATAATATGTTATATATAGAATCTATTATAGGAGTTTTTGCTTTAGATTTTGATTCAGCATTTATTAAGTATGCTTTTTTGGTTGCAACATATCCTTCAGCAATCATAGTCATCTCCATCTTGGCATATTTTACTGAATAGCCTTTTCCAATCATATTGCCAAACAGTCTATTCCTTGAAAATGTTGAATAGCCAGTAACTAATAAGTCTCCTAAATATGCAGCATCATTTATATCTCTTTTCATTCTATATCTTTTCTCAATAAATCTATTTATTTCTTTTATAGAACTGCTCATCAACACACTTTGAAAATTATCTCCATAACCAAGTCCATGCGCTATTCCAGCGGCTATTGCATAGATATTTTTCAGCATACTAGCATATTCTATGCCTATTACATCATCACTAGTTTTTGTAGAGATATATGAACAAATAAATTTTGACGCTATTTTTTTCGCTAGTATTTTGTTTGAAGATGCTATAGTTAGATATGAAAGTTTTTCTAGAGCCACTTCTTCAGCATGGCATGGGCCACCAAGCACTAAAAAATTATTTTCTACAATTTTATAATATTTTTCAAGATGTTCTCCTACTAATAGATTTGATTCAGGGATTATCCCTTTTATAGCAGATACTACAATTTTATCTGAAATATCTATTGAAATATTTTTTAACACACTGCTTGTAAATTCAGAAGGGACAGCAATAATTAATACATCCGAATTACTAATAAGCTCATCTACATTATCACTAACATTGATTTTTTTCATATTTAGCTCTACAGAGCTTAAATAATTACGATTATGAGAATGTTTAAGGATATATTCTAAATTATTCGTGTTTCTTATATACCAATTAATTTCTTTAAGATTTTCAGATAAAATTTTAATTATTGCTGTAGCCCAACTTCCGCTTCCAATTACACAAAATTTTAGATTACTTTTCGTCATATTTTTTAAATATATAGATTATGTTTAGTTATATACTTGTATACATTATTAGAAATAAATTTTATTACATCGCCCCTCTCTTTAATGAGCTGTCTTATATTAGTTGAATTGATTTCTACCAGAGGAGCTTTTATTATTTGAATATTACTGTGTTTAATTATTGAGACACTTTTATTTGTTTTAGTTGTCCTAGGATATACGTATATCTTATAACAATTTAGGATTTCTTTATACCCTTTCCAGTTCTTAAAATTAATTAGATTGTCTTCGCCAATTATTATACTAAAGATATCATTTGGAAATTTATTGGAGATATGCTTTAGGGAGTTTATAGTATAATTAGGTTTTTCTAAATTTAATTCAATATCACTGGCTTTTAAATTATTATTATCCTTTATTTGGATCTTAACTATTTCAAATCTATGAGTGAAATCTGTTAAATCGCTAATATTTTTTTCAGGATTTTGAGGTGTTACTATAAACCAAACTTCATTTAATAATTTATTATTAATAAGAAAATTAGCAATACTAATATGCCCAAGATGAATTGGATCAAATGTCCCAAAATAGAGGCCAATTTTCATNAGNAGAATTAAATAAAATTATTAATTATTGATTTTATTTTAGNCACTGTTTGTTCAATGTTATTATTTTCAANAGAATGATCATAAAGAACAGACATNCTCATCTCTTTAGACGCTTTTGAAAGTCTCATTCTTATCTTTTCTTCAGATTCAGTGCCCCTATTTCTTAATCTACTCTCTAATTCTTTTAAGGATGGAGGATGAATAAAAATAGTTAATGTATTCTCAGGAAATGCCTTTTTTATAGAAAGGCCTCCAATTACATCAATATCAAAAATTAGATTTTTACCAGAATTATTTAAACTACCTATTTCAGATTTTAATGTACCATAAAAATTATTTTCATAAACTTCTTCCCATTCAATAAATTCATTTAAACTGATTTTTTTCTTGAATTCATTTACGGATAAAAAATGATAATCTTTCCCGTCAACTTCATTTTCTCTTTTAGCTCTAGATGTTGCGGAAATAGAAAACCCTAGATTTAATGACACCTCGGATATTAGGCGCTTAACTATTGTGGTTTTACCTGACCCTGAAGGAGCTGCAATAACTATTAGTTTCCCTGTTTTCATTAAAGAATATTAAAAATTTGTTCTTTTATTTTTTCCAATTCATCTTTCATTCTAACCACTACTTTTTGCATTTCAGCATCATATGATTTAGCCCCAATAGTATTAATTTCTCTCCCCATTTCTTGACTAATAAANCCTAATTTTTTACCGTTAGGAATCTTTCCATTTATTACTTTATTAAAGAAACTTAAATGACTATTAAGACGNACAATCTCTTCATTGATATCATATTTTTCTGTGTAATAAATTAACTCTTGNTCAAATCTATTTTGATCTATTTTTATTTTTAAATTTACAATATCTTCTTTTATTTTCTTTTTTAGTTTCCCGATTCTTTTATCCTTTAATTTATTTACTTTAGTTACAAGTTTCTTAATATTTTCTGTTTTTTTAATAATATCTTTTTCTATCCCCTCACCTTCATATAACCTGTACTTGTCTACTTCTATTAGTCCCTTTTTAATCCCTTGCTGAATTTTATTCCATTTGACACCATCATTGCTGTTTTTAGCATTAGCATATGCATTAGGCATTTGAATTGCTATTTTTAACAGCTCTGTGTCATTCCCATTGGCTATTTTTTTAAGCTCTTTTATATTTTGCTTAATTATTTTAGNATTTATTTTTGTTGGATTTACTTCTACATTTTTTTCATAATACATATTAAATTCAACTTTTCCTCTTNGAATACTAGTGGAAATTAATTTTCTAATACTATTCTCCTTGTCCTTTAGTTCTTTTGGAGTTTTGCAATTCAGATCTAGATTCTTACTATTTAAACATTTTATTTCAATAACTATTTTTTGNTTTTTATGATTTATAATAGTTGATGAATAAGCAGTCATTGATTTTATCATAGCCTTTAATTGTTTTAACAAATATATAAAAGTGTATTAGATTATTGTTTNATNGGTTTTTCTNGAAACNANATATACTCCTATAAATACAAGTATTACAGAAATGATNTCTAATAATGANAGGCTGTCAGAGCCTTTATATACTGCATANATNATGGCAATTATTGGTTGAAAATACATGAAGATNCCNACGGTTGTAGCTTTAAGATTTTTTAGTGCAAAAANATTTAGCANATACACAAGAAACGTTGTACATATAATNACATATGTTANNTTAAAAATTGCAGAAGGAANAAATTTNTNCCANTGAACATTNCTAAATTCTGTNAATGAAATNGGNGCATTNATAATTATTGATANTAAAAAAAGCCANTTCATNAGNGTTATCATACTATATTTTTNNGTTAGAGGTTTGACCAAAACAAAATANANNCCATATGATATGCTATTAGCAAAAAGAATAATATTNCCGAGTTTNATNTTAGGNGCATTATGAGCAANTTTATTATTAAANAGAATTAACGATAGCGTNCCAATAAANCCNATNAAAACTCCAAAGTATTTTTGANTAGATATTTTTTCTTTAATNAGAATAATAGAAATAACAAATATAATAATGGGNGAAGTTGTTGTAATAATTGCACTATTAATAGGTGTAGACAACGATAAGCCTAGTAATGAGGTTATCATATTTATACTCATGCCAAACATAGCACAAAGCACTAGCCTTATACGATCTTCTTTTTTAATGACTTCATTTGGAAAAAATAAACTAATAGTCCAGAACAATATAGCAGCACCTAAAACCCTGGCATATAGCAATGCAGTAGGAGAGATAAACTCTGGCATTAATTCCTTTGCAATCGTATGGTTAAACCCAAATATAGACGTTGCGATTAGCGCAGCTATTAATCCTAAATATCTATTATTCATATAATTTAACAGATTACATTAAAGATAATTTATAGTTTTGTATAGAACTAATTATAGTTTAAATTTGTTTATCAATAAATTTATAATTTTATGAAATTTAATACTAAAACTATTCATGGAGGGCAATCATTGGACACTAGCTTTAACGCTGTAATGCCTCCAATATATCAAACATCCACTTATGCACAATCAAGTCCTGGCAAGCATAAGGGATATGAATATTCAAGAACCCATAATCCTACAAGAACAGCCCTACAAAACTCTTTTGCAAGCCTAGAAAATGCAAATTATGGATTAGCTTTTGCTTCAGGATTAGCAGCTATTGATGCAATCATTAAATTATTAAAACCTGGAGATGAAGTTATNTCAACCAATGACTTATATGGAGGAACTTACAGGTTATTTACAAAAATATTTAGTGTTTATGGAATCAAATTCCATTTTATAGGGATGCATGATCTTAATAGTATTGAAAAATTAATTAATAAAAATACTAGATTGATATGGACAGAAACCCCTACTAATCCTATGTTAAATATTAGTGATATATCTGCACTTTCATGTATTTCGAAGAAACATAAGATTCTTTTAGCTGTTGATAATACTTTTGCAACCCCATATTTACAAAGGCCTCTTGATTTAGGGGCAGATATAGTAGTCCACTCAGCAACTAAATATTTAGGCGGTCATAGCGATGTTGTACTAGGAGCTATCATGTTAAATGATTCTGAATTAGCAGATAAATTATATTTTATTCAAAATGCNAGTGGCGCAATTTGCGGTCCTCAAGATAGTTTTTTAGTTCTTAGAGGAATAAAAACATTACATGTTAGAATGCAGAGACATTGCGATAATACTAAGGAAATCGCAGAATTTTTAAATGCCCATAAAAAGGTGGAGCATGTTTATTGGCCTGGATTTAATTTTCATCTAAATCATGAAATTGCAACTAAACAAATGGATGATTATGGAGGAATGCTTTCATTTAAACTTAAAGGAAATGATATTAAGGATGCATTTAAAGTTTTAGAAAAACTTAAAATATTTACTCTAGCAGAGTCTCTTGGAGGAGTCGAATCTTTATCTGGCCATCCTGCATCTATGACTCACGCTAGTATTCCTAAGGCAGAAAGGGAAAAGTCAGGACTTTCCGATTCACTTATAAGATTAAGTGTTGGAATTGAAGATTCTGAAGATTTAATCCAAGATTTAATTCAAGCAATAAATTAAGCATTGATTTTTATAAACTTTATGGGTAGTTTATTTATTAAATTACTATTTTTATCTATAAGTTTTTACCAATTATATAATAATTGATTCATTATGAAACAAAAGATTGAAGCATTTTTAGATTTAGTTAAACAAAGAAATGGTGGTGAATTAGAATTTATGCAGGCTGTTGAAGAAGTTGCAGAAACAGTTGTGCCATATATTGTTAACAATGATATTTATCACGGAAGAAATATTCTATTAAGAATGTGTGAGCCTGAAAGAGTTATAAGTTTTAGAGTATGCTGGGTTGATGATAATGGAGAAATTCAGGTAAATAGAGGCTATAGAATACAAATGAATTCGGCAATTGGCCCTTATAAAGGAGGGCTAAGATTTCATCCTTCAGTTAATATGAGCATTCTTAAGTTTCTTGCATTTGAGCAGGTTTTTAAAAATAGCCTGACTACTTTGCCAATGGGTGGAGGAAAGGGAGGAAGTGATTTTGACCCTAAGGGTAAAAGCGAAAATGAAATAATGAGATTTTGTCAAGCTTTTATGTCTGAATTATTTAGACATATTGGGCCAAATACTGATGTCCCTGCTGGAGATATTGGGGTAGGAGGCAGAGAAATTGGTTATTTGTATGGGATGTATAAAAAACTAAATAATGAATTTACAGGAGTTTTAACTGGCAAGGGTGTTACTTGGGGAGGTTCATTAATTAGGCCAGAAGCAACTGGATATGGAACAGTTTATTTTGCTCAAAATATGTTAGGATTAAAAGATGATAACTTTAAGAATAAAAAGGTAGTTATTTCTGGATCAGGTAATGTAGCACAATATGCAGCTGAAAAAGCTATTAGTTTAGGAGCAACGGTCATAACAATGTCTGATTCTTCAGGCTTTATTTATGATTCAGAGGGTATAAATGAAGAGAAGCTGTCCTTTATAATGGATTTAAAAAATGTTAAAAGAGGAAGAATTAGTGAATATGTGAAAAAATATACAAATGCTATTTTTAATAAAGGCAGTAACCCTTGGTCTACTCCATGTGATATTGCTTTACCATGCGCAACTCAAAATGAATTAGATAAAAGTGATGCAGAAACCTTAATTTCAAATGGCTGCATTTGTGTTAGTGAAGGAGCTAATATGCCATCTACAAAGGATGCAATTAGTGTTTTTCATAATGCCAAAATATTATTTGCACCTGGGAAGGCTTCTAATGCTGGAGGTGTAGCAACATCAGGATTAGAAATGACCCAAAATTCTTTAAGATATCATTGGTCCAGAGAAGAAGTTGATGAAAAACTTAAAGAAATAATGCTTAATATTCATAATTCTTGTATTGAATATGGCAAAGGAGATGATGGATATATAGATTATGTTAAAGGAGCAAATATTGCTGGATTTGTCAAGGTCGCTGATGCTATGTTAGCTCAAGGCATAGTTTAATTCATTATAAATATATTATAGTGATATATTTTTCGTTTAATACATGAATATATTTATAATATTTTATGTTAAGATTTTTCATCTATTTTTTTTGTGTATTAAATCTAACTCATTTATGTGCCCAAGAATTAAATCCTTTATGGGAAACATACTTTTCTTATTATAATGTTAATGGCCTAGAATCAGATGGAATAAACATATATGCTTCCTCTGAAAATGCCGTTTTTCTATATAATATACAAACGGCCGAATTAAATAAAATTACAACAAAAGAAGGCCTGTCAGGCGAAACTATTTCATCAATTTATTTTAGTTCTAATTATAATAAACTTATGATTGGTTTTGAAAACGGGCTTATTCAAGTTAAAGATTTTAATACAAATAATATTGTTAGCATTTATGATATTATAGATAAAACAACTATTTCTCCAGAAAATAAGAGAATAAATAATTTTAATGAATTTGATCAATCTGTTTATATATCAACAGATTATGGGATTTCTGTTTTTAATTTAGAGAGTTTAGAGTTTGGTGATACATTTTTTATTGGAATTAGTGGATCTCAGCTTAAGGTTTCTGAAGTGGCAGTTGTAGATGATTATATTTATGCGGCATGTAATGATTTTGGAGGTATAAAAAGAGCCCTTAATTCTTCTAGTCTAATTGATTTTAATAATTGGGAGGAAGTTACTTCGGGAAGTTATTATTCTATTACATCCGTAGGGAATTCAATATACTATTCTAATCAGAACAAAATTTATAGAATAAATAATGGTGTTATATCTGAATTATTGAATTCAGCTGAATTAATTAAAGATTTTAAATTTATTTCAGGAAATTTTATTATTTCTACTCATAATAATATTTTAATTTATGATGCAGACTTCAATATTATTGATAATCCTATTTCTAGTTCTTATTATCAAACTAATTTTAATTCTGCAATACCCAACTTAAATGATATATATATAGGTACTACAGATAATGGAATGATAAAACTAAATCCTAGCAATATTGAGAATTACACAACTATTTTGCCTGAAGGGCCATTAGACAATAACATTTTTTCAATAGAAAATTTCAATCATCAACTTTGGGTAACATTTGGGGATTATAGTCTTACATATAATCCATATCCACTAAAAGAAAAAGGGATAAGCAACTTTAATTCACAATGGAATAATATCGTTTTCGATAGTTTGCCTTCAAATTCAGTTAATCTAAATAGTATTTCAATTAATCCATTTAATAACAATCAAATTTTTATTAGCTCATTCCATGGAGGGCTTTTAGAGATAAATAATAATGAAATAATTAGCTTATTGGATCATTTAAATAGCCCATTAGAATCAATGAGTATTTCAGACCCATCCTATACAAGTGTAAGAATTTCTGATACTGAATTTGATGATTCAGGGCTATTGTGGATTTTAAATTCTAAAGTTGATAATCCTTTAAAATCATTTGACCCTAACTCGGGGCAATGGAGGAGTTACAGTTTTACAGAAATTATTCCTGATGCTTTAAATGATGAACTAGGGTTTAGCGATATTGAAGTAGATCAACTAGGGAATAAATGGATTGGAGGCTTAAGATCAGGCTTAATAGGTTTTAATGAAAATACTGGCACTCCACTACTAAAAAAAATATTTGATCTTGAAGAATCAAATTTGCCTGCACCATATGTAAGAAGCTTAGCAGTAGATAATAATAATCATCTTTGGATTGGAACGGTTGAGGGATTAAGGGTTCTTTATAATACAGCTAATTTTTTTGACACAAATGTAATTACACAGCCAATAGTTATACTGGAAGATGGTATTCCTAAGGAGCTATTAGAGCAACAATTTATTTCTGATATAGAGATAGATGGGGCTAATAATAAATGGGTTGGTACAATAGGATCTGGAATTTTCTATTTTTCTCAGAATGGACAACAAACCATTCATCATTTCACTAAAAATAATTCGCCCCTTCCATCCAATAATATTAATGATATATCAATTGATGGAAATAATGGAATAGTATATATAGGGACTGATAAAGGTCTGGTAAGTTATGATACAGGAAGCTCGGCTACAGAATCAAATTTTCAAAATGCATATGTATACCCTAACCCTGTAAGACCTTCTTTTGACATNGAGCTTAATAAAATTAAAATTAAAGGAATTACAGATAGAGTAAATATAAAAATAACNGATATTGAAGGAAATTTAGTNGCNGAAGCACAATCTAATATAAATTCAAGGTATAATAATTTTAATTTAGAGATTGATGGAGGCACCGCTTTCTGGAATGGCAGGAATTTAGCAGGCAGATTAGTTTCATCAGGAGTCTATATCGTTATGCTTTCTGAATTAGANACTTATGAAACAAAAATTTTAAAAATAATGATAATTAGATAATGANTGCATCAACATCAGCAATTGTTTTATCAAAGATAAGATATAAGGATAATGATATAATAGTTAAAATNTTTACTAGAGAATANGGNGCGATTAGTTTTATTNTAAAAGGNTCAGCAAAGTCAAAAAAAAGNAAAATTAAGTTTGTTTATTTTCAAGAGTTAACTATTGTAAATATCCAATTTAACTTTAATCCAAACAGAAATTTACAATACATAAAAGATCTTGAGATAAAACACCATTATTCTTCTTTGCATACAGATTTAGTTAAAACTTCTGTAATATTTTTTTTATCAGAGTTGTTATCAAATATTATTACTCATCAAAAGAAAGAACTAAAGTTATACGACTATATAGAAGAATCATTAATTTGGTATGACGAGAATCATTTCAACCCCTATTTTCATTTAATTTTTTTGACTGAACTAACTAAATATTTAGGGTTTTATCCAGATATTTCTAACAATCACTTACAATATTTTAACCTTGAAGAAGGCATATATGAAGCATCTAAAACCGGAAAATATTCTATTAAAGACCTTAATTTAGATCTCTTTAATCATATTTTAGGCATAAAATTTGATAGTAATCATTTGTCAGCTTTAAATTCTGAGGAAAAAATGAAAGTTTTAAATATTATTATAACTTATTACAAATTACATATTAATAATTTTAAGGAACTAAAATCATTAGATATCATTAGAAACACATATAATTAATTTTGAAGAAAGCTATATACATATTATTATTTTTTTTTAGCATAGCTAGCCATGCTCAGGAGGTTTATATTCTAGATGAATCAACGATGGAGCCTATTGTTGGCGTAAGTGTATATAGTAATCTAGAAAACAGTGTGTTTTCAGATTTTGACGGTAAGATATTGCTTGATTCATTCGAAAATGATGAAGTGATTACTTTTAAGCATTTATCATATCAGACGAAATTAATTAATAAGCAAATCATTGAGAACACGATATTATTATCTATGAATACTCAATCTTTAGATCAGATTATAATTTCAGCTTCAAGATTTGCTCAGGATATAAAGGAAATACCGCAGAGAATACTTCAGATAAATAAAGAAGGTATTGCTATTAGCAATCCTCAAACCAGTGCAGATTTATTAAATACGAGTGGGCATATATACATACAAAAAAGCCAATTGGGAGGCGGGAGCCCAATGATAAGAGGTGTTTCTACAAACAGATTAATATTATCTGTTGATGGTGTAAGACTAAATAATGCTATATATAGAGGTGGTAATATGCATAATGTAATATCAATTGATCCATTTTCTATAAACAAAACGGAGATTATTATGGGGTCAAGTTCAGTAATGTACGGCAGTGATGCTATTGGAGGGGCTATGAATTTTTATACTAAAAAACCAGAATTCTCAGAAACTGAAAAGCCATTAATATTTATTAATTCTAATTTAAGAACAGCCTCAGCTAATAATGAAAAAACTGGTCATTTTGACATTAATATTGGATATAAAAAATTAGCATTTTTAACCAGTTTTTCACGTAATGATTTTGATGATTTAAAAATGGGAAAAAATGGCCTTTCGGATTATTTAAGGCCAGAATATGTATCTGAAGTAAATGGTTTAGATTCTATTATTCAAAATTCAAATCCGCAGATTCAAAAGCAAACACAATATTCACAGTTCAATTTTATGCAGAAGATTTTGTATAAGCCTTCTGATAATATTACTGCTGATCTTGGAATACACTATTCTTCATCATCTAATATACCAAGGTATGATAGATTAATAAGATATAATGAGGATAATGATTTGCATTATGGAGAATGGTATTATGGCCCACAAAAATGGCTATTAGTTAATGCTCAAATTTCTTTAGATAGTGATACCTCTAATTTATATGATAAGGTTAAGTTAACTACAGCATATCAAAAATTTAATGAAAGCAGAAACAGTAGAAAAACCTATGACATTATCAAGAGCATAAGAGATGAAGAGGTTAATATATTTTCAATCAACTTAGATTTTATAAAATCAATTTCTGAATCTTCGGTATTATCTTATGGTGCGGAATATTTAAATAATAAGATAAATTCTAAATCGTGCTTATTTAATATTAACGACTTAATTATTTATGAAAATGCAACTAGATACCCAGATAATTCTACCTGGGAATCACTAGGGGCATATTTAAACTATAAGTATAGATTAAAAGAAGATATTATTATTCAATCGGGATTAAGATATAATCATATATTTATTAATACAGATTTATTAGAAAATAATGAATTTTATAATTTCCCTTTTACAAATGTTAATATAAATACTGGGGCATTAATTGGAGGTATTGGTATTAGTTGGATACAAAATGAGAATTATAGATGGAAATTAAATTTAAGTACTGCTTTTAGAGCACCAAATATTGATGATGTGGCTAAAATTTTTGATTCTGAACCTGGTTCAGTTGTTTGCCCAAATCCTGATTTAAAGCCAGAAAGATCTTTAGGGGTTGATATAGGAGGAACTATTAAATTGAATAAAATTAATTTTGATTTTTCTACATATTTTACCTATTTGTATAATAGTCTTATAAGAGCAGACTTTGAATTAGAAAATGGAGTTACTCAAATTATATATGATGGAGAATTAAGTAATGTTCAAGCTATTCAAAATGCTTCAATATCTAGAATTTATGGTATTGAATTAGGATTAAATATTGAATTATCCCCTACGTTAAATGCCACGTTACAATATAATTTTATTGATGGTAAGCAAAAAGACGATTATTCTATTTCAATGCCAATTAGGCATGTCCCACCACAATTTGGAAGCTTACATTTAGTGTATAAGAATAATAAATTTATTCTTGATGGATTTATAAATTATAATTCAGAAATNNCATTTTATAAATTGGCNCAATCTGAAATTGACAANCCTTATTTATANGCTTTAGATAGTNATGGCAATCCATATTCTCCAGCATGGCATACTTTGAATTTAAGGTCAATCTACAATATTTCAGATAAAATTTCAATGACAGCAGCTATAGAAAATATTACCAATAAACTATACCGCCCATATTCTTCAGGAATTTCTGCACCTGGAACTAATTTTATATTTGCTATTAATTATAACTTTTAGAATGACAGCCTCACATCAAGACCCTGAAATTTTGAAAAAAATTGAAAATTTTTGTTCTTATCAGGAACGATGCAAAAAGGAAGTTATAGATAAGCTTTTTAAATTAACTACAGATCAATCAGAGATTGATAATATTATTAATTATTTGGTTAACCGTAATTTTATAGATGAACAGCGATTTGCTTCATCGTTTACTCGAGGAAAATTTAGAATAAAGAAATGGGGAAAAATTAAAATTACATTAGAATTAAAAAAACGAGGCATAGACTCCAATTTAATCAGCAAGGCTATTAATCAAATTTCAGATCAAGATTATATTAGCGCTTTTGATGATTTGTCAATAAAAAAATTTGGTTTATTGAGCGGGTCAAAAGATTCAAGAAAAAGAAAATTCATTAATTTTTTATCTTATAGAGGATGGGAGTATGATTTTATAATTAAAAAAGTTAATGAGTTGTTTTAACGATTATACGCAAACGAGAAAAGATACGATCTCCCAGGCATTGGCACCAGATTAGTCTCATAATATTCGGTTTCAAAAATATTATTTGCCATTATAGAAAAATCGAATTTTTTAAATACTAACTGCACTTTTATATCAACTACACTATAATTATTGCCAGAAGTTCTTTCAGCATATTTATAGATAATTGAGCTTGACAATTTTTTAGTTAGTGCAATACTAATATTTGATGTGACATGGTGTTTTAATGAGTTAATAGCATATCTTGAATATTGTATTTCAGAAGGTATTAGATCATCTTTTAAATAGCTATATCCTAAATTGATATAATGATTTTTTTTGTTATTTCCATAAATTTTAATTCCAAGAGAAGTCTCTACCCCACTAGTGTTTAATTCTCTTATATTGGTGGCCTGCCAAGGGTCTGTCTCAATAGATTTTACGTAATCAATTAAATCTTTTGCTTTTCTGTTAAACAAGACAAAGGATAAGCTTAGGTTATTTTTGAAATAACGAATTCCAATTTCTTCAGATAGTGCTTTTTCAGGAATTAACTTTTCGTTTCCAATAGTTGTTGGGCTACTATAATATAAATCAGTATACGTAGGGACTCTATAGGTGTATCCTATATTAGAATAAGCTCTCAAATTTTCATTTATTTTATATCCCACATCTATTCCTGGGTAGGCAAGAAAATTTCTAAAAAAATTATTTTTATAATTGTCGTTAAAGTTAAAATCTGAAAAATAATTTAGGGCAATACCTGGGGTAACATCAAGCTTGTCTTTTAATAGTTTAAATTGATGCTCCATGAACACGTTGATCATAGTCCTGTCTCTATCTCCTAAATTATTACTTGCAATTGACACATAGGCAAGATCAATCCCAAAGCCAGTAGTCCCTGCATTTGATTCTTTAGCACCATTCAATTCAAAACCTATTTTATTTGTAATATGAAGATTTCTATAAACTGAAGGATCCTGCCTTAGATATACATACATATCTTGATTCCTTTTCCAATATATTTTTGGTTTAATTACTAGAGATTCATTTCTAATTTCTGTGCTAGCGCCTAATAAACTAGCCTGGGTCTCTTCATACTGGTCAACTGCTTCAGGACTTGCATAGAATCCATTAGCCCCAAATTTTCGCTCATTAAAAGAAGCAATCATATTAACTGGCAAGTTTTTAATTTGAAAACTACCTTTTATAAAATTGTTATTATTATTAAAGTCAGTATTATACCTATAGCCATCTGAAGATTGTCTTGAGTAGTGAGTTATAAATGATGATTTTTCAGAGGATTGTTGAATTGTTAATGAGGCATTCCTTTGCTCAAATGATCCTGCTCCAATTTTTCTAGATCTTTGATTTTTTGTAACTTTTTTAGTCACTATATTGACAGCTCCAGTAAATGCGTTCTGTCCATATATTCTTGCTGCTGCCCCCTTTATAATTTCTATTCTCTCTATTACATCTATTGGGATTGCCATATTCATTGTGTGATGTCCAGTTTGAGGGTCTTCAACTTTAAATCCATCTATTAACAACAATGTTTGATCAAATGTTCCGCCTCTTATATATAAATCTGCTTGTATCCCTGATACTCCTCTACGCCTAATATCTATTCCTGCCACTTGCTGCAATAGTTCACTCACGTTTGCAGCAGGACTATTTTTAATTTCCTCTTTTGTAATAACATGAATAGTTCTAGAATTTTCAGAAAAAGGTAATTCAATTCTAGGTGATGAAATAATTTCTATTGTTTCTAAGCTGATTTCTTTTCCATCCTCAATTGTTTGCGCGGTTATTTTTTGCAGGAAAAACACTGCGAATAGGATTAAAAAATTCCTTTTATTCATTGTCAAAATATTTCAAAATAAAGGTAGCTAAATGTATTTATTTGATATAATATTTTTTTATAAAATTATTAATAATCCTATCATAAATTTATTCCGCTAAAAATGTATATTTACTATATGTTTGCTCTTATAGATTGTAATAACTTTTATGTTTCTTGTGAGCGTGTTTTTAATCCTAAACTTATTGATAAACCAGTCGTTGTACTATCAAACAATGATGGTTGTATTATTTCTAGATGTGATGAAGTTAAACGATTAGGAATACCCATGGGAGCACCTGTATTTAAATATAGGTCTGTTTTGGATGATCATGGAGTAGAGGTGCTGTCATCCAATTACCCACTTTATGCAGACATGAGTCATCGTATTATGTCAATTTTAAAAAGATTTGTAATAGATATTGAGCTTTATAGTATTGATGAGGCATTTTTAAGTTTTCATGGATTTGAAAATTATGATATATACAGCTATGCATTACAAATTAGACAAACTATTTTTAGATGGACTGGTATTCCAACATCTATTGGAATAGCACCTACTAAAGCATTATCAAAAATTGCAAACAAATTAGCTCGCAGATATGCTATAGAAACTAAGGATGTTTATATAATAAATAGTGAATTAAAAAGAATAAAATCCTTGAAACATTCTAGCGTAAATGATATTTGGGGAATTGGCAGAAGGCTTAGCAAAAGATTAGAGGATAAGGCCTGCTATAGTGCATACGATTTTACCGTATTGCCAAAGGCATGGATTAGATCTAATTTCTCTGTAGTTGAATCTAGGCTTCAGCAGGAGCTTATAGGCGAGTCTGTTCTTAAATTAGATTTTAGAAAAAATAAAAAATCAATTGCAACAACTAGGACTTTTGAAAAACCTTTGAAGGAGCTTAAACACATCAAGGAGAGAGCAGCAACATTTGTAGTTGCTTGTGCTGAGAAGTTAAGAAAACAAGGATCTGTTTGTAATATTATGATTATAATTTTGCGAAGTAATTTTTTCAGAAAGAATTTAAAACAACATTCTGCAATAAAAATAGTATCACTGCCTTATTCAACAAATTCTTCACTTGTATTAAACAGTCAGGCAATGCATGCAATAGATCAAATATTTATAAATGGCATTGAATATAAAAAAGCAGGAATTATTGTTTCAGGTTTATCCCAAATTAATAATTGTCAACTTAATATGTTTGATCAAGAAGATCCTCGTCATCATAATTTAATGAATGCCATTGATAATATTAATTTTAAGTATACTGACAAGGTAAAATTTGGGAATCAGGATTTGAAAATAAAATGGAAGATGCAACAAAATTTTTTATCTCCACAATATACCACCAGGCTAGAAGACATCATTAATGTAATATAATCTATATTGAAAAAAAATAATTTAAAATTTTTTATTCCTGAGAGTGAGTCAACTTTAGAGGCTATTTTAATTAGTTCGGGAATATCAGCAGGATTCCCTTCACCAGCTGATGATTTTAAACAGGATAGAATTAGCTTAGATAGGGAGTTAATTAAGAATAAGGAAGCTACATTTTTTGCTAGAGTAAATGGACAATCCATGGTAGATGCTGGCCTTGATGACAATGATCTTTTAGTAATTGACAGAAGCCTTGAGCCTGGTAATAATAAAATTGCTGTTTGTTTAATTGATGGTGAATTTACAGTAAAGAGATTGAAGGTAGAAAAGAGCAGAGTATGGCTTCAACCAGAAAATCCAAGTTACAAACCAATTGAGGTTAACGAAGAAAGCCAGCTTATAATATGGGGTATTGTAACTAATGTTATAAAAAAAGTATAGAAAATTATTCTACCAGTGCTGTTATTTTATTTTCTTTTAATTCTACTGTGCCTGAGTTTATTGGAAGGAAGAATCCTCTATCAGGGCCCTTTTCAAACATTTCTTTTATCGATTCATCTAGCTTAATGTCTCCATAAATTTTAATGTGCCCTTTTTTAAGAGTTGATACAATGGCAGCGTGATTATTCAGCATTTCAAATTCACCTTGAACTCCAGGAACAGCAACAGAGGTCACTTCTCCACTATATATTATTTTTTCTGGTGAAATGATTTCTAAAAACATAATCAAAAAGATTTATTAGAATTTATACTTCAGCTAACATTTTCTCTCCAGCTTCTATAGCTTCTTCAATAGTCCCCTTCAAATTAAATGCAGCTTCAGGTAAATGATCTAGCTCTCCATCCATTATCATGTTAAAGCCTTTAATGGTATCTTTAATATCTACTAATACTCCTGGGGTCCCTGTAAATTGTTCTGCAACATGGAAAGGCTGAGACAAGAATCTTTGTACTCTTCTTGCTCTACCAACAGCCATTTTATCATCTTCAGAAAGCTCTTCCATTCCTAAAATTGCTATTATATCTTGAAGTTCTTTATATCGTTGTAAAAGCTCTTTTACTTTTTGAGCACAATCGTAATGTTCTTCTCCAAGTATTTCTGAAGTTAAAATTCTTGATGTTGAATCTAAAGGATCAACGGCTGGATAAATTCCAAGCTCAGCAATTTTTCTAGATAATACTGTAGTAGCATCTAGGTGGGCAAATGTAGTTGCAGGTGCAGGATCTGTAAGATCATCTGCAGGAACATAAACTGCTTGAACAGAAGTGATAGATCCTTTTTTAGTAGAAGTTATCCTTTCTTGCATCGTCCCCATTTCTGTTGCTAATGTGGGCTGATATCCAACTGCTGAAGGCATTCTCCCTAGTAATGCAGAAACTTCAGATCCAGCTTGAGTAAATCTAAATATATTATCTACAAAAAATAATACATCTTTACCTTGACCATCACCAGCACCATCACGGAAATATTCAGCTACTGTTAATCCAGAAAGAGCAACTCTTGCTCTAGCTCCAGGAGGTTCATTCATTTGTCCAAAAACAAATGTTGCTTTGGAATCTTTTAAAGCTTTTTTATCAACCTTACTAAGATCCCATCCTCCTTCTTCCATTGATTTCATAAAATCTTTTCCATAGGTAATAATTCCAGATTCTAACATTTCACGAAGCAGATCATTTCCTTCTCTAGTTCTTTCACCAACTCCAGCAAATACAGAAAGACCTCCATGGCCTTTTGCAATATTATTAATTAGCTCTTGTATTAGTACGGTTTTCCCAACACCGGCACCACCAAATAATCCAATTTTACCTCCTTTTGCATATGGCTCAATAAGATCTATCACTTTAATACCAGTGAAAAGTACTTCTGTAGATGTTGATAGGTCTTCAAATTTTGGAGCTTCCCTATGAATGGCTAGACCATCATTCCCTGTTTTAGGCAAATCTCCAATTCCATCAATTGAATCTCCAATAACATTAAATAATCTACCGTTAATTTCTTTACCAACCGGCATTTTAATTGGATTGCCAGTAGCCTTTGCTATAGCTCCTCTACTAACCCCATCTGAAGAATCCATTGCAATAGTTCTAACAATGCTTTCTCCAATATGAGATTGTACTTCAAGCACTAATAGTGAGCCATCAGGCTTTTCAATTTCTAATGAATCATAAATTTTTGGAAGACCTTTATCTGAATCAAATTCAACATCAATTACTGGGCCGACTATTTGTGAAATTTTACCTGAAATCATATTGGGTTTTTGTGTTTAAAAAGTTAAAAAAGAATGACCATGCAAAGATAATTTTTTATAAAAGAAAGACAATTTTTTTTTAAAAAAAATCAGCCTTTTGTGAATAAAAAAAAGCCTGAATGTTTATCCAGGCTTTTTTTAGTTTTCAGTTTACTTATTATCCTACTACATATTTGGAGGATAATTTGTTGGATAATCTCCAGCATCTACTGCAGCATCAGAAAGATTTGATCCATAATGTGCATCAATTGCTTCCATGATTGCATTGGCAAGAACTGCATTACCTCTAGCAGTAGGGTGAATCCCGTCTAATGAGTAAAAACCACCCATTACTAAATCTGCTGTCATATGAAAATCTCCTGAACTTATACCAACACTGTTAAGTTCTTCAAAGAATGAATAAGCATCAAACATTGCCCAACCACTTTGACTAGCTAGTCCATTTATTGTACCATTGTATCCAGCTATTGTTGACTGAATTTCAGCAACTTCATTTGCTGTTAGCACTCTTGTGTCATCTAATGGAACACTTAACCCATTTATTAGTGTTGGATTTCCTCCAACAGTCGTTCCAATTATTGCAGCTGTTGACAGAAGAATCTTGTCATCTGCTGTTGCATGTCTCATATTTGGTAATACCAATGGTATGCCTAACGGAGTTAAATCTATTGTTGTTAGGTCACCATCATCAATCACTACCGCATTCATCCCTTCAACAAAATTAATTGTTCTAGCGGCAGCTTCAGATTCTGTCATAAAACCAAAACTTGCAACCAATGCTAATGCACCATTATATTGTGCAAATCCTCCATTTAACAACGCAGCAGTAGCAGCATCAAGAGGCACCACATCATGTCCAACTGTATTAAAGAATGCATTATTTGTTACATCAGGAATATTACTCACAACTCCATAAGGAACTAATTGAGATAATGTTCCCATAGTTGTTCCAAATGCAAATTGGAAGTCTCCTTGAGTTCCCATAGCAACACTTGTTGCACCATCAGTTGCACTAGCAAGCGCATCGCTAAATCCAGAAAGTATTGTAACAAATGTAGGTGCTTGTGCTAATGCATCTGTAATAATAGAAGCTCCATCACTAGAAGCCATTCTTACATAATAAGGATTAGCCATTCCTTGCATTAGTGCAGCCATACTTCCGTATCCAGGAGCTAGCATATGAACAGCATTAACTCCAGGGGCAGCCATGTTAGAATATGGTCCAGGCATTACATTTGTAGCTTCCGTAGTTGTAGAACCAGGAACTGGCGCAGGTCCTGCACCATCAAAATAAAGTCTTGGACCTCCAAAAGGCTGTCCACCAACTAATAGCCCACCAACATTATCACTCATATAAGGTTGAGTAAATTCTCCTCCACCAGCATGCATCATAACACTAGCCATTATATTTGGATATGAATTCATTTGTCCTGCTTGAAATAATGCATTATCTGTATATCCCGCAGTCATTGTTGCTCCCATTGCAACCATTCTAGAGAAATCTGCATCTCCAGGGGTGATTTCAACAGCCTCAGCAGCTCCAGGAGCTTCCAGATCATCGTCAACACAAGCTGTAAAGGTTATTATAACCAATGACAGTAATAAATATTTAATTTTCATAATTTGTTAGTTTAATTATTATTTAATTATAAGTTGTTAGCAGTCCATGAAATATAATATTGTTGACCAATGAATCCTGAACCAAATGCGGTAAAGTATTCTTGGCTGCCAAGATTAGCACCACCAATTTTTATAGTTGATTTCAGCTTTGGAATAGTAAAGTTAATCTGCGCATCAATTACGTGAGTTGCAGGAACATCTCCATTTCCAAATGTTGACTCCCAATAGAAGTCACTAAACCATCTCCAAGCGACATTAAACCCAACATTTTCAAAAATGTTTGTATTTCCAAACTGAACTTTTACTTTATGCTCTGGAGTATTCCAGTAAGTAGAGAAGTCTGGATAAAGTTCTTCATCAAATTCTAATACCGATTTAGTATAGTTAGCTGATAAATCATAATTTTTAAAGATTTTAGTTGACATACCTATTGTAGCCCCCCATGATTCTACTTCAGCATCAGCATTTGTATAGGCGCTATATGTTTCAAAGTCACCGTTAGCAATTGCTAAAATAGATAATCCATTATCACCAACTTCACCATAATAAGGCGAAATTACTGCCTCAGTAGAAATAAAGTTTTCATATGCATTTCTATAAATGTTAGCGTCAATGATAAAAGTTGGAGATAATTTTCCTCTATATCCAAATTCAACTGACTGCAAACGCTCTGCCTCAACATATTCAACTCCAGAAGCCTCTAATAATCCAGGATTACCAGTAGCTGCCATTGCTTGAACTGAAGAAGCTGAGAATGAGTTGTTAAATGCACTTTCCCCCGTTAGAGTAACCATTGCTGGCATACCAAGCGCTTGTCCATTAGCACTAACTGAATAATCTCTAATAAATCTTGCTGGATTTTCAGGTGATGAACCAACTAGTCTTGCTATACCAACATCAAGACCTATAAATAAATCTTGTGTTGTTGGATTTCTGTATCCAGTTTGATATGATACTCTAAAGTTGTGATTTTTGTAATCTCCAGCAGTATATGCAAGAGATACCCTTGGAGTTATTGCTCCATCAGAAAACTCTGCTTTATCATACCTAGCAGCAGCAGTTAATCTTAATCTTTCATCAAGCATATCTTTAGTGATTTGTGTATATACACCTACATCACCATAATTTATTGGGCCATCATAGTCAGTATATATCGTTCCAGAAGAATTTAACTCGTAATTTCTGTATGAACCACCAAGCTGAACTTCTGCCCAATCCCACATATGACCAAAATTATAATTCCAGTCAGTGTGATATACTTTAGATTCGTCCTGGAATTTTGCTCCAGTTGTAAGGTCAGGATTAGTTATCACAGCCTCCATTGCATCTGCATATGCTTCAGTGCCAGGTATTAAACGACCAGTATCTGCAGTTGCTCTTCCTAATGCATGTGCCGCATCTAAAGTTAATCCGGCAAGAGTTCCTCCAACAATTCCTCCTACATATTCTCCAAACCATTGATTATCACTCTTCCATGATCTATTTATATTGATTGCAGTAAAGTTCATATCATATGAATCTCCTGCATCATCTGCATTCACATATGTTCTAACAAAAAAGTTAGGAGACTTAACTTCTAATTTATGTTGAGTCATTATGAAATTCTCAATTGCATATCTGTTAGTTCCTTGATATACTGTCTCTCCAGTACCATATTTTCCTACATATTGAATTTCAAGAGCATCGGTCCCATCAGGTCTCCAATACAGACCCCAATCAGCTTTTTTACTTCTTGCTACGTGATCTGTCAAAGCTACCTCTCTATATCCAGTTCTACTTACAACTGTAGAAGGAACTAAAGCAGAAGCTCCAGCAGGAAGTAATCCTCCCGCTTCCATTGCCTGTGCAACACCTTGAATGTTTGTAGCTACCTCATCTCCATATATGTTAATTCCATCATGATTATAAGCAGCTCTAGTTAAGCCT
>PACY01000047.1 GCA_002700405.1 Flavobacteriaceae bacterium
TTAGTTATAATTATTATATCTCTTACGATAGAAGTTAAATTTTATGAAAGGTTTTCAAGTGTATTTTATCTGGTTTGTATCTTATTTATCTTGGGATTATTTTTATTTGGCAATAGAATTAATGGAGCATTATCATGGTATTCATTTAGCGGTGTTACATTACAGCCAAGTGAATTTATGAAGGTTGGTGTAGCCTTAGCAGTTGCTAAATTTATAAGTGATTTTCAAACTAATTTGAAAAAATCTCAAGATCAAATTAAAATATTTCTAATTATTTTTTTACCTATTCTATTAATTGTTTTACAGAATGATACTGGAACCTCAATTGTATTCTTATCATTATTCTTTGTTTTATATAGGGAAGGGATTTCTCAAGTTTATTTATTTATTGCATTTGTAATTTTGACTGTGTCTATTCTTACAATTAAAACATCTATTTCAACTGCATTATTTTTGTCAATAATATTAGTATTTCTAAATTATTTTTATCAAAATAGAAAATCAAGGAGCCTAATAAAGTCAATGCTAATTTTGATTTTTTCTTTATCAATAAGCATTATAACAAACTATACATATANCAATGTTCTAAAGACACATCAAAAAAATTATATTTCAGTTTGGTTAAATCTNGAAAAGGACCCAATAAAAATCAAACAAATGAAAAGGACTNTCCTTTATAANATAAATGAATCNGAAAAGGCAATTAGTTCAGGNGGTTTATCTGGAAAAGGATATTTGGANGGAACCAGAACCATTGGAAATTTTGTTCCTGAACAACATAGTGACTATATTTTTAGTAGTGTCGGTGAAGAATGGGGGTTTTTAGGAAGTTCATTTATAGTTATACTNTATATAATATTAATTATNAGAATTATTAGTNTATCNGAAATGCAAAAAAATCATTTTAGCAGAATCTACGGATACTCAGTTGCATCAATAATTTTTATGCATTTTATGATAAATATAGGTATGGTTCTGGGTGTTACTCCAACAATTGGTATTCCTCTTCCTTTTCTTAGCTACGGTGGGTCTAGTTTATTGGCNTTTACTCTNCTTCTTTTTATTTTTATAAGGCTTGATGCTAATAGAATTAATGAATGGTAATTATTCACNGGATAATTNTAACTTTTCAGAAAAATAATTACAAAATTCTTTCATAGCCTTAGTNACTTCAATATCCTGAGTAGCTCGCTCATAAGTATCTGTCATAGTAGATAGTGTCTGATAAAAAAACATTTTCATATCTTCAACAGGCATATCCTTTGTCCATAAATCAATTCTTAAACTCTCCTTAGAATCAGAGTCCCAGACTGATAATAAAGCAACCTTAGTTTCTTTATTTATAACATTTCCATCTTTAGCTGTCCAAAATATTTTTTCCGGAACTTTGTTTTCATCTAGCTCAATTTCAAGCTTTATTACTGATTTGTCTTTTGTAGCCATTATTTGTTAGGTTTATATTTAGATTTATTATATATCTCTGTTGGATTCATTAAAATCATTTCAACTAATGTAGTTTTATTATTTTTCATGTAAGATTTTACAATTTGCCAACCAATAAATTTTCCAATCATTCCAGGTGTCTCATTATCAATAGACAAATAAAATTTAGAAAATGGAGCAACATTAATAAATCTGTTTGTTAATTTATTNTCAGAGCTAAACATAAGCNCTTTTTCAACAAAATAAGTCCAAACAAAATTTTCATTATCATTAGCCCATTCCATATTTGATTTTGAATATCCAATTTTATATCTATCATCTAATTTAGGNAGCATAATATCCTTAAAATACAATACCTTACCATGAAAAATTATTCTATCTAAAAAAGTATAAAAATTATTTTTTGGAATTATATAATGAGCATATTCTTCTGCAACATCAGAAACAATCATTCTNGAAATTAAATTATCACTTATATATTNAGGCATTGAACNATAAAATAAATGNTCTGAGCCTAGNTAGTTNTCTANNCCAATTAATAATAGTGAATCTGCTAGAATTACCCTGTTTTCATACTGAACATCAGAGATTAAAGTAATTATTCTTGGTAGTTTATACGTTGGAAAATATGAAGTAAAATTATTGTAAAATNTAATTAAATCATTCTTNTCATCATCTAAGTTTGGNTAAACTAAATTAATCTCATTATATATTTCTTTTTGAATTGTATCATTTAATCTATTTATCCAAACNTCACTNTTATATTGTTCTGGNAAAAGAAAAGGATAGTTGTTTTTTAAATNTGACAAATTATTNATTGTTGTTTCGTGAAATAATTTATCAAACCTTTCAATATCAAATTGATGAGTATTGTTAATTTTATTATTATTAACATCNCACGACCATAGTGAGAATAAAAAAANTGTATAAAAAATGTATTTTTTCAATAAATTAATATTTATTAATTGNTAGTATTAATATATTTATGTAATACAAATATAATATAGTTATTAATCAATATAGAATATATTAATGAACANGAAAAAAGTTGAAGAATATATTATTCAATGGCTAATTGATTACAAAAATCAAAATAAAATTAATGGCTATGTTGTAGGAATATCAGGCGGGATTGATTCTGCAGTTACCTCAACATTATGTGCTAAAACAGGATTACAGACCTTATGTCTTGATATTCCCATTAGACAAAATTTATCTCAACATTCTAGAGCCAAAAATCATATAAAATGGCTGAAAGAAAAATTTGGAAATTGGATATATTCAGANCAAATAGATTTNTCCANTGTTTTTNAAGAATTTGAAAATATAACTNCAGATGAAAAAANAGATTATCTTAAAGCGCATGCCTTAGCTAANTCAANAGCTAGATTAAGAATGACAACNCTATATTATTTTGCNTCATTAAATAATTATATCGTTGTTGGNACTGGNAACAAAGTTGAAGATTTTGGTNTTGGNTTTTNTACTAAGTATGGTGATGGTGGTGTCGATATTAGTCCAATAGCAGACCTTACCAAATCCGAGGTATATCAACTAGCTNAATACCTNAAAATTGATNAAGAAATAATTAATGCAAAGCCTACTGATGGGCTTTGGGAAGANAACAGAACTGANGAAGAACAAATTGGTGCTAGNTATAATGAAATTGAATGGGCAATGAAACAGAAAAGCTTAGGAAAAACCCCAAAGGATTTTAAAGGAAGGGANAATGANGTTTTCAANATTTTTGAAAAACATAANAGGAATAANCAACATAAGATGAAATCAATACCNGTCTGTATANTTCCTGATAAATTAAAATAATCTAAATTACCCTNTTTAATTTTTTTGAAAGACGTGTTTTTAAACTTGAATAGTTAACAACATCTTCTAAAACCAATTTATTATCTATATTATCAGATGTTTTATCTTTAAATTCATTTAATTTTTTATCTATTAAAAAGCAACGTAGATTAAGGATTGTCTCTATTACAAGTTGAGAAATTGATGTATTTTTAGCTTTTGGGAAAATACTATTTCTTTCCCAGTCATGTAACATATATTTTTCATCATTCATTAATATATTTGTAATTTCAATTTCAAGCTCCCTAGGTAAAGCGTTTAATATTTTGTCATTAGAAATCTCCTTATTCTCATTATAGCATTCAATAATTTTATAGTAAATTTTTCTAAAATTTTCATTAGAAAATTCCATTTCATCTTCATGAAGATCCATATAAATTTTTTCAAATACTTTTACACGACGAATAATAGGGCTCAATATCAATTTTCCATTTTTATCCTCTTTTTCAATTTCATCTTCAAAATCTTCAATATTATTACCATATAATAATAAAATCTCTATTATTTTCTTTTCCAACTCATATAGAATATTCGTTTCTTTCTTTGAGTTTTCTGATTTTACAATACTAAATGAATCAAAATTTTGTTTTGAATCCTTAATATCTTTTTTAAATGATTTTTTTTGAATTTGGGCTAGAGTACTATATAAGACTTGTTCGCTTATACCCATTATGGATGAACATTCCTTAATATATATTTCCTTTTTTATTTGATCCGTAATTTTAGAGATACTTTCAACCATATTTCTAACCACAGCAGCTTTTTTTACTGGATCATTTTCAGCCTCATCAACTAATAAAGATGCCTTGTACTTTATAAAGTCTTTTGAATTTTGCTTAAAAAATATTTTTAATTCTTCCGTTTGCTTTGAATTTGCAAAACTATCTGGGTCCTCCCCTTCTGGCAAATTGCATATTCTCACATTCATATCCTGCTCCAAAATAATATCTATTCCTCTTAAGGTTGCGCGAGAACCAGCACTATCACCATCAAATAAGACTGTAATATTCTTAGTTAATCTACTTATCAATCTAATCTGATTTTCTGTCAATGCTGTTCCAGAGGAAGCAACAACATTTTTTATTCCTTTTTGATGGAGCTTAATTACATCTGTATAACCTTCTACAAGAAAACAATTATCTTCTTTTACTATAGTTTGTTTTGCTTGAAATATACCGTATAGAACCTTGCTTTTATAGTAAATAAGACTTTCAGGTGAATTAATATACTTAGCAATATTCTTAGAAGATTTAAGCGTTCTGCCTCCAAAACCTAAAACTCTACCTGACATACTAAGGATTGGGAACATTACTCTTCCTTTAAACCTGTCTATATTCTTCTCATCTTTAACTATAGTAAGTCCTGTTTTTTCTAAAAAATTTAATTTATAACCCTTTTTTATGGCTTCCTCAGAAAAATTATTTGACTTATTAAATGAGTATCCTAATTTAAATTTTTCGATTATCTCATCTGAAAATTCTCTTTCTTTGAAATATGATAGCCCAATTGATTTGCCTTCTTCAGATTTCATTAAATTACTCTGAAAATAATCTTTAGCATATTCGGTAATTAAATACATGCTTTCTCTTTCGCTGTCTTCTAACTTTTGCTCTGAAGTTTTTTGAGTTTCTTCTACCTCTATATTATATTTTTTGGCTAAATATTTAATTGCCTCAGGATAGGTAAAATGTTCATGTTCCATAAGAAATGTAACTACAGTTCCGCCTTTACCACTGGAGAAATCTTTCCATATCTGTTTTGCTGGAGAAACCATAAAACTAGGTGTTCTTTCTTCTGTAAATGGGCTTAAACCTTTATAATTTGAACCTGATTTTTTTAATTGAACAAAATCACCTATTACCTCCTCTACACGAGATGATTCAAATACACTTTCAATGGTTGATTTTGCTATCAATTAATTTATATTATAGTTAATATTAGGACTGGTTAATTTAGTAATTAATTTAAAACTTTTTGATAAAAACTAAATAGAATTAGTTAATTAATTTAAGAAGGCTTATTTGCAAGCTGGCCACAGGCAGCATCTATATCTTGTCCTCTTGATTTTCTAATGGTAACATTTATATTATTATTCTCAAGAATATTTTGATATAAATCAATATTATTTTTTGAAGCCTGTAAAAATTTATTGTCATCAATAGAATTATATTGAATTATGTTTACTTTACTTGGAGCAAATTTACAAAAGTCTACTAAAGCGTTTGCATCTTCTATTGTGTCATTAATTCCCTTCCAAATAACATATTCATAAGTGATTATTCTCTTTGTTTTACTATACCAATATTGTAATGCTAGTTTTAATTCAGATAATTTTAATTTCTCGTTAAAAGGCATGATTGAAGTTCGTACATCATCAATCGCAGAATGTAACGATACTGCAAGCTTAAATTTTACATTATCATCTGCCATCTTTTTTATCATTTTTGGCACACCTGATGTAGACACTACAATTCTTCTTGGCGACATTCCTAGCCCTTTTTTTGAAGTTATCATCTTTATAGATTGAATCACATTATTATAATTCATAAGTGGTTCTCCCATTCCCATAAAAACAATGTTTGTTAATGGTCTATTATAATAATCTCTACTTTGTTTACTTATTAATGCCACTTGATCATAAATTTCATCAGGATTTAAATTTCTCATTCGCTTCAATCTTGCAGTAGCGCAAAATTTACAATTTAAGCTACATCCAACCTGAGATGATATACAGGCAGTTATTCTATCTTTTGTGGGTATTAGTACGCACTCCACTAGTAAGTCATCAAACAACTTGATGGCATTCTTAATCGTACCATCTCTACTTTTTTGAATTGTGTCTACTTTAATGTGATTTATAACAAAATTTCCCTTTAAAATAGATCGAATTGATTTTGAAAGATTAGTCATCTGTTCAAAATTTAATGCAGACTTCTCCCATAACCATGAATAAACCTGGTCAGCCCTGTATTCCTGATATCCATTCTCAATAAAAAAAGTTTTTATTTGATCAAGAGATAAAGATCTTATATCTGTTTTTGACATTTTAAAAGAGCTGCTTAGAATTTTAGATTATCAGCATTGCATCTCCATAACTATAAAAGTTGTATTTTTCCTTTATTGCTTCAGCATATGCTTTTTTAAGAAAATCATCACCTGCAAATGCAGAAGCCATCATTAGCAAAGTTGACTTTGGCATATGAAAGTTAGTAATCATAGAATTTGCAATACTAAATTCATATGGAGGAAAAATAAATTTATTTGTCCAGCCATCATTTCTGTTTAAAGTACCGCTAGATGAAACTGAACTTTCAATAGCTCTCATAACAGTTGTTCCAACGGAACATATTCTTCTTTTATTTTTTAATCCATTATTAATAATGTTAGCTGCATTTTCTTCAACTATTACTCTCTCACTATCCATTTTGTGTTTTGATAAATCTTCAACTTCAACAGGCGAAAATGAACCTAAGCCAGTATGTAATGTTATTTCTGAAAATTTAATTCCTTTAATTTCTAGACGTTTTAATAAATGTTTTGAAAAATGTAATCCTGCTGTTGGAGCAGCTACTGCACCTTCATTTTTTGCATATATTGTTTGATATCTTTCTTTATCTTCTGGTTCAACATCTCTTTTTATATATTTAGGCAAAGGAGTTTGACCTAGGTCAAGTAATAATTTTCTGAAATCATCATATGGAGTGTCAGATAAAAATCTTAAAGTCCTTCCTCTAGAAGTTGTATTATCTATAACTTCGGCAACTAAAATTTCATCCTCCCCAAAATAAAGTTTATTTCCAATTCTTATTTTTCTTGCAGGGTCTACTAGAACATCCCAAAGTCTTTGCTCACTATTTAACTCTCTAAGTAAAAAAACCTCTATTCTTGCCCCTGTCTTTTCTTTATTTCCATATAATCTTGCAGGGAAAACTTTTGTGTTATTTAAAACAATAACATCATCTTCGTCAAAATAATCTATCATATCCTTAAATAATTTATGCTGGATAGACTGATCTGATCTATCAAGGACCATTAAACGAGATTCATCTCTATTTTTATTTGGATATTCAGCTACCAGTTTTTCTGGTAGTTCATAATTAAAAGCCGATAACTTCATAGGTTTAATTTTAGAAAGGGCAAATATACAATCTAAGAAGTGGGGTTGTCAAGGAATTTTACATATAATTTAACTTTTACTTTAACTTTCTGTTTGAATGATGTCTTTGATGATCCCTTTTAGCTTTCATTTCCATCATAGTATTAAAAGATTGCTGTAAGTCTACTCCAGTCTGATTAGCTAAACACAAAACAACAAATAAAACGTCTGCCAACTCCTGTCCAAGATCATTATTATCTGTCTCTTTCATGCTTTGTTCACCATATTTTCTTGATATAATTCTGGCAACTTCACCAACCTCTTCAGTAAGTTGAGCCATATTTGTCAACTCATTAAAATATCTTACTCCATGTTTATTTATCCAATTATCTACCTTCTCTTGTAATATTTTTATTTCCATAATTTCAATTTTCTATTATTAAAGTAACTGGTCCATCATTTATAAGATCAACCATCATATTTGCTCCAAAAATTCCTGATTTCACCTTTTTATTAATTAATTTATCTAATTCTAAAATAAATGTTTTATAGAGTGGTTCAGCTATTTCTGGTCTAGCTGCATTTATGTAACTAGGTCTGTTCCCCTTTTTTGTATCTCCATACAAAGTAAACTGACTTACTACTAAAACCTCTCCTTGTATTTGATTTATATTTTTATTCATTATAAGATTTTCATCATTAAAAATTCTAAGTTTTGCAATCTTGCTGGCTATTCTAATTATATTCTCACCAGAATCTTTATTTGAAATACCTAGTAAAATTAAGATTCCATTATCAATAGAAGAAACAGTTTTGTTTTCAACATTAACACTAGCACTTTTAACTCTTTGAATCACTAATTTCATTTCCTATTTATTACCTGTGTTTTAAATTATCACTCGTAATTATTTGCTTATAATTTTCATAACGAGAAAGGGCAATTTTATTTAAATCAACCATTTTTTTTATATAACAATCAGGCTCGTTAATGTGTAGGCAATTATTGAATTTACAATTATTCTTGTTCTTTAAAAATTCAGGGAAAAAATCTCCAATTTCATTTTTATCAAAATTTACAATACCAAAACCTTTTATTCCAGGTGTATCAATAACCCTAGCATCATAGTCTATATCAAATAATTCAGCATAAGTCGTAGTGTGTTTTCCTTGGAGATGCTGAGTAGAAATATTTGCAGTTTTTAAATCTAATTTGGGCTCAATACAATTTATAATGCTAGTTTTCCCAGTGCCTGAATGACCTCCAAACATAATTGTCTTATTCTTAATTAAAGGAATTATCTTATTAATATTTAAATTTTCAGTAGCTGATATTTTAATGCATTTATAACCAATTTTAGTATAAATATTAATCAACTTTTCAATTTCTAATATTTGATTCTTACTATAGCTATCTATTTTATTAAATAAAAGGGTAGTATCGATAGAGTATGCATTAGAAGATATTAAAAACCTATCAATAAAATTTGTAGTTGTTACAGGATTGTTTAGTGTAATAACTAAAAATAAAACATCAATATTAGCAGCTAATATATGCGTCTGTCTAGACAAATTAACTGATTTTCTTAAAATATAATTTTTTCTGTCACAAACCTGATCTATAATACCAGAATTAGACTTGTCATTGTTTTCTAAATCAAATTCAACAATATCTCCAACTGCTAATGGATTTGTACTCTTTAAATTATCCAACCGCAATTTGCCCTTAATTCTACATTGATATTCTATACCTTGTTTAGTTTTAACAGAATACCAACTTCCTGTTGATTTATATACAATTCCTTTCATTAATACTAAAAGTATGATTACTTATTTATTTTTTTAATATTTTTTTTAAATTTTTTAATTTATGTTAAATTTATTTTAGTAATAAAAAAGATGTAATTTATTAATTATTAAATATGTTTTATTGTTAAGCAAAAAATCTCATAGAAATAATAAGCAATTATATTACTCATTAAATTTCTTAAAATTATTAATTCCTAATTTCTTGTATAGGAATAGTCTTAAGAAAAATCTAGATGAGATTGAAAAGTATGATGATAACTATATTAAGATGCGAGTTAATTTCTATAATAAGTTAGATAGAGATATAAATTTATCAGAAAATATTTTAGAATTATCCAAACTAAAAATTAAAAATTTTCATAAAACATATTTTTTTGATAGCTATGAATTTACTCGTTATTTTAAGTCATCACTAAAAATGAATTTCTTATTTGGAGATATTACACATATTCCTGAAATTCCTTCTATTGTAAAAAGCAGACCAATAGCAGACAATCAAAAAAATTCAATCTTGTTTAAATTAAATAAAGTAAGGCATTTTACTTATACAAATGATTCGAATCAATTTGCTGACAAGAAAAATATTTTAATAGGGAGAGGGGCAGTTACTATCAAACATAAGAAAAGAACTAGTTTTTATGAAATGTATTTTAATCATCATCTATGTGATTTAGGCCAAATAAATAAAAATACAGATCATGATCATTGGATTAAAGATAAAATATCAATTGAAGATCATTTAAAATATAAGTTTGTTTTATGTATTGAAGGAGTGGATGTTGCAACCAATTTAAAATGGGTAATGTCATCAAATTCTATAGCTGTAATGGCAAAACCAAAAATAGAATCATGGTTTATGGAAAGCAAGTTAGTTGCAGATTATCATTATATCGAAGTAAATGATGACTATTCTAATCTTGAAGAAAAATTGAATTATTATATAAATAATGTAGATGAATGCTTAAAAATAATTGAAAATGCTAATACTTATGTTAGTCAATTTAAAGACTATAATAGAGAGAAACTCATTTCATTATTAGTATTAGAAAAATATTTTATAAAGACCTTACAGATCCCGAAAAGAGTAAATTTACTTTACTGATTCCTTCCAAATCATTGCTCTTTTTTCAATCTCTGGCATTCTTTCATTATCATTATTTCCNCCACANATTATACAAACTACATTCTTGTNAANAATTTNTTTTGAANATGAANTTAAANNANCTGTAGACATTGCTCCAGCTGGTTCNGNAATAATNTTATNTNNNTTTTNTAAATCNATAATNGANTGACANATTTCTCCNTCANNAATTAANANNATATCATCTAAATANTNNTNACATAANNNAAANCTAATNTCCCCNACTCTTTTNACNGCNGCNCCATCNACAAATCNATCAATANATTCTAANGTTGTATTNNNNTTATTANTAAGNGAAGTTTNCATNGANGGAGCNCCTAAGTGGNTCAACNCCNATTATTTTTGTTTTTGGNGATAATTGTTTAAANACATTAATAGCTNCTGANANNANNCCTCCNCCTCCAANTGGNATNAANATATAATCAATATNAAATTNTGNTTGNTCAATAATCTCNNNAAANANAGTAGCNTGNCCNTCAATNACTTTTTNATCATCAAANGGATGNATAAANATNTTATTNTTAGCATTNCAAAAACTTAATGCNTNTTNATANGCTTNACTAAAATCATCNCCNATTAANTTAATATNNATCTTATTNCCNCCAAATTTNTNTACNTGTCTNATCTTNTGNTTNGTNGNNTTNATTGGCATAAANACATTTCCTTCAATTTCTAAAAGNTTACAGGATAAAGCAAAACCNTGTGCGTGATTACCAGCACTTGCACAAACAATTCCTTTATTTCTATCAGACTTNGATAANGATAATATNTTATTTAAGGCTCCNCTAATTTTAAATGANCTNACCTTNTGAAGATCTTCTCTTTTTAAATANATATTTGNATTAAACTTTTCACTTAAATTTAAGTTTTTTTCNAAAGGAGATTTAATTACTACATCTGCAAGTTTATCACTTGCATTTTTTATTTTATTAATATTAATNAGTTGAACTGACACGTTAAAATAAATTTTTCATTTCTGTCATTGAAGATCTTAACATTGATCCTATAACTTCAACAGGATGATTGGCAGTTTCAGAATTAATTTTTTTTAATTGATCAATGTCAATTCTTGATGAATTAAATTTTATTCCGATTAATTCTCTTTCATAATTATCAACAATATTCTTTAATAATGGCATACATGCATTNGAAAAAAGATAACANCCATATTCTGCAGTATCAGAAATTATTCGATTCATTTCATATANTTTCTTTCTAGAAACTAAATTGGCAATTAAAGGNAGTTCATGTAATGATTCATAATANGCGGAAGCATCCTTNANTCCATNATTTGTCATGGTCTCNAAAGATAATTCAACACCTGCNTTTATAAAAGCAATCATTGCAGTTCCATGATCAAAATATTCTTGAACAGAAATATCTTTTTGGATTGATGAAGTTTTTTCAAACATAGTTTGTCCAGTTTCTTCTCTCCATTTTAATAAATCATAATCATCCTTNTCCCAATCCAGCATCATTTTTTTTGAGAATTCTCCTGACATAATTTCTTNCATATGTTTNTTNTANANAGGNNNCATTATGTCTTTCANTTCTTCTGAAAGTTCNGANACCCTTAATTTTGCTGCATCAGAAATCATATCCATCATCTTAGTTAGNCCTCCATGNTTTAATTGCTCNGTNATCACTTCCCATCCNTTTTGNATTANTTTTGAAGCATAATTCTTNTCAANCCCNTCANTTACCATNNTATTAAATAGCAATATTGATGCAGTTTGNAGTACTCCGCAGAGAATAGTTTGCTCNCCCATTAAATCACTTTTTACCTCAGCAATAAAAGAAGATTCTAAAACCCCGGCTTTATGAGATCCTAATGCAAANGCATATGNCTTNGCCTGATANAANCCTTTTCNNTCAGGATCATTTTCTTGATGAACTGCNATNAAAGTTGGNACACCAAATCCCCTTNNATATTCTTCTCTAACCTCAGTTCCTGGNCATTTTGGNGCAACCATTATCACTGTTATNTCTTCTCTAATTTTAACTCCTTCTTCTACAATATTAAAACCATGNGAATANGATAATGTTGATTTTTTTTTCATTAANNGCATTATAGAATTCACAACATTNGTNTGNTGTTTNTCAGGAGTTAAATTCAATACTAAATCNGCTATTGGAATTANNTCATCATATGTTCCTACANNAAAACCATTATTNGTTGCATTCTGAAATGATAAACGTTTCTGATCAATTGCTCNTTGTCTTAANGCATANGAAATNTCTAGTCCAGAATCACGCATATTAAGCCCCTGATTTAAACCCTGAGCTCCACAACCAATGATAACAATCTTTTTCCCTTTTAATTCTTCAATTCCTGAATCAAATTCATTAAGGTCCATGAATCTACATTTAGATAATTGAATTAGTTTTTCTTCTTCAGATAAAGTATTAAAATAGTTTGACATGGTGAGTTATTTNCTTTTAAATTTTGATAAAATTTCTGAAATCATCAAAGGTTGTTTTGTGACAGCTATTCTACCAGACCTAACAAATTGCATTATTCCATGTGAACTCAATTTTTTGTATAATTCATCTAATTCTTTTGTTCTTCCAGATTTTTCCAAAACAAAAAATTCAGCATTCACAGTTACAATAATTGCATTACTTTCTTTAATTATATTTTGAATTTTTCTTTCATCAAACAANAAACTTGATTTAATTTTAAATAAACAAGACTCCTGATATATAGTTTCTTNATCTGTATGATAATAAGCTTTAATTACTTCAACTTGCTTATTGATTTGACCAATAATTTTTTTAATTGATTTTTCTGTATCATTAACTANAATAGTCCACCTGGAAACATCTTTAATTTCAGTCATTGAACTGTTAAGACTTTCTATATTAATATGCCTTCTTTGAAAGATAGCAGATATTCTATTTAACAAACCAATATTATTTTCTGTATATATTGAAACAGTGTATTTTTTAACTTCTTCCTTCATAGCAATTAACTTAATCTTATATCAGAAACCGATGAGCCCGTAGGGATCATTGGAAAAACATTATCTTCTTTTTCTACAATTACTTCTAAAAAATAAGAAGATTTCGATTTTATCATTTCCTTAATTACGTCTGATAATTCACTCCTTTTACTTACTCTTTTGGAATTAATAGAATATCCCTCAGCAATTTTGANAAAATTAGGATTTTTTAATTCAGTAGAAGCATATCTTTTNTCAAAGAATAATTGNTGCCATTGTCTAACCATGCCTAAAAAACCATTGTTTANAACAACNATTTTAACTGGCACTTCTGTTTGGAAAATTGTTCCTAATTCTTGAATTGTCATTTGATATCCTCCATCACCTATTACTGCTATAACTTCTCTTTCAGGACATGCCATTTTTGCACCAATAGCAGCGGGTAAAGCAAATCCCATAGTGCCTAACCCACCAGAAGTAATATTGCTCTTACTCTGATTAAATTTTGCATATCTACAAGNAACCATTTGATGTTGCCCCACATCAGAAACTATTGCAGCATCACCATTAGTATNAGTATTTATTTCATTTATAACTTCAGCCATTGTCATCCCCTGTTTTGAAGGGTAAATCTCCTTTTGTATCACCTTATTNTATTCAATATCATATAGCGCTTTAAATTTTAAAACCCATTGCGGATGACTATTGTTTTTTAATAATGGCAAAATTGATTTTAAACTTTTCTTAGCATCACCAAGAACAGGTATGTCTGCTTTAACGTTTTTATTAATTTCAGCTGGATCAATTTCAAAATGAATAATTTTTGCTTGTTTTGCATAAGAATTTAGATCCCCAGTAACCCTNTCATCAAATCTCATTCCTATAGCAATTAANACATCGCATTCATTAGTTAATTTATTTGGAGCATAATTTCCATGCATCCCTAGCATTCCAACATTTAATGGATGAGAGGTAGGTATGGCAGAAGCTCCTAGTATTGTCCATGCTGCAGGAATACCAGCTTTTTCTATAATTGCAGTTAGCTCTTCTTCTGCAGTTCCTAGTATTACTCCTTGACCCCAGACAATTAATGGTTTTTTAGCATTATTAATTAAATCAGCAGCTTTTTCTATCATATCCATTTCAATTTNAGGTNCTGGATTGTAACTTCTAATTCCATTTGTTTTTTTATAGCTAAAATCAAATGTTTCAAATTGTGCATCTTTTGTAATATCTATTAAAACTGGTCCAGGTCTCCCACTTTTAGCTATGTAAAATGCTTTTGATAATACTTCTGGTATTTCCTCAGCTCTTGTTACTTGATGATTCCATTTAGTAACAGGAGTAGAAATTCCGATTATATCTGTTTCTTGAAATGCATCACTTCCTAACAAGTTTGATGCTACCTGACCTGTTATACATACCATTGGAGTTGAGTCTATTTGTGCATCTGCAATTCCAGTTATTAAATTAGTTGCTCCTGGACCAGAAGTAGCAATCGCAACTCCTACTCTTCCTGAAATCCTTGCAAATCCTTGTGCAGAATGAGTAGCCCCTTGCTCATGTCTAGTTAAGACATGGTGAATTTTATCTTTATACTTGTATAATTCATCATATACAGGCATTATCGCTCCACCTGGATAGCCGTAAATTATNTCTACACCCTCTTCTAATAAACATTTTATAACAGCTTCACTTCCACTAATTTTTTCCATAATTATAAATTATATTTCATCCGTTACACATCCTTTTGATGCAGATGAAACAGTTTTTGCATATTTATATAAAGCTCCTGAATTAACCTTTAATTTTGGTTCTGACCACTCTGATTTTCTTTGCTTAAGCTCAGTTTCTGATATATCTAAATCAATTNTATTTTTTACTGAATCAATAGTGATTTTATCTCCATCATTTATTAATGCAATATTACCTCCTTCTTGAGCTTCTGGAGTAATATGCCCCACTACAAAACCGTGAGTTCCTCCAGAAAATCTGCCATCTGTTATTAATGCCACATCACCTCCCAATCCTGCACCCATTATAGCNGCAGTNGGCTTAAGCATCTCTGGCATNCCTGGTCCACCTTTTGGTCCTTGATATCTAATAACTATAACATCCCCTTTTTTTACTTCTCCATTCTTTATTCCATTATTTGCATCAAATTCAGAATTATANACTTTTGCAGTCCCAGAAAAACTAAGTCCTTCCTTNCCTGTGATTTTAGCAACACTACCTTCTGAAGCAATGTTCCCATATAATATTCTAATATGTCCTGAATTTTTTATCGGTTGATTCACTTGTTTTATTACTTTCTGTTCAAAATCAAGATCCTTTACTTGTTTTAAATTTTCAGCAATAGTTTTTCCAGTAACTGTAAGACAATCACCNTTTAATAGTCCATTAGATAAAAGATATTTTAATACTATAGGTGTTCCTCCNATTCTATGAATATCCTCCATTAGATATTGTCCACTAGGCTTTAAGTCAGCAATGTAAGGNGTAGTATCACTAATATGTTGAAAATCATTTAAGTTAAATTCTATTTTTGCTGCTTTTGCAATGGCCAAAAAATGTAGTACAGCGTTAGTTGAGCCTCCTAGAGCAATAACCACTCTAATAGCATTTTCTATTGATTCTTTAATTATTATGTCTGATGGCTTAATATCTTTTTCAAGCAAATTTNGAATAGTTTCTCCGACTTTGATTGACAATTTTTCTCTAGAGACTTCATTAGCTGGAACTGACGATGTGTATGGAATGGACATTCCTAATGCTTCAATCGCACATGCCATTGTATTTGCTGTATACATTCCTCCACAAGCTCCTGCTCCTGGACAAGCTTTCTTAATTATACTTTTATATTCCTTCTCATCAATCTTTCCAGAGACCTTACTTCCCCATGCTTCAAAAGCTGATACAATATCTAGTTTTACNCCCTTATGACATCCTGANTCTATNGTTCCTCCATATAACATTACAGATGGTCTNTCAAGTCTAATCATTGCCATTAAAGCACCAGGCATATTCTTATCACATCCAACAACAGTTATTAATCCGTCATAGCTCATAGCCTGAACTACTGTTTCCATAGAATCAGCAATTATATCCCTTGAAGGAAGAGAATATCTCATACCAGGAGTTCCCATTGAAATACCATCACTAACCCCTATTGTATTAAATATAAGTCCAATTACATTTTTAGAATAAACCCCTTTTTTTACGTATTCAGCAAGTTTATTTAAATGCATATTACATGGATTACCTTCATAACCTGTACTGGCAATTCCAACCATTGGTTTCTGNAAATCTTCTTCTGTCAAACCTATAGCATGCAACATTGCCTGAGCTGCAGGCTGTGTGTCATCCTGAGTTACAGTNTGGCTATATTTATTAATTTTTGTCATTAAATCAGGTCCAAAAAAATAAATTATCCTATTTGGAATAAGATAATTTATATGTAAAGAAAAACTTTTTTGATTAATTAAAAAACTTATCTAAATAAATTTTGAAACAAAAATATTTGTTATAAACTNTAGATAAACCTAAAAGTTATAAATCTAGGCTGAATAAAATATTCTGTAGCGCTTATAGATATGTTAGAAGTACTNGAATTACTTTGCGATCTAGTATCTAAAAGATTTGAAGCTTTTATTTCATATTCCCACTTACTATCCTTATCCTTTCTGTATGAAAGTGAAGCATCCCAGAACTTATAGCTATTAATTAGATTGTCTTGATCACTAAATCTCGTTTGCGAGTAATTTGTTCTAAAAGTGAAGCTTTTTAAAATTAAGGCATCAATATCAACATAAGGGCTTTTAGTGTAATATTTAGTGCTAATATCTCCTATATTATTGTCACTTAAATTATAAGAATAACCCAACTCAATATTTGGCGCTGTTTTAAATAATGTTCTAATGGACCCTTTATAATTTTGAGAAAAACTCTCACTTAGAGATGGGTTCTGAATACTTTGAATAAACTGATTAAATTTAGAATAATTATAATTTGTACTTAAGGTAGTCCTAACTTTTCCAAATGATCTTTGATATCTTCCTGATGCTGAGAATGTCTCATCAGCAAATGATGAGTTAAATGGTGAGCTTGTGGCAATTACACTTTCAAAGCTTGTAAGATTTCTTATCTGATCTATAGATTTATTATATGAAAGTCTGGCAAAAACATTTGTATAATTAAATAAGTTAAAACTATAGTAAGATAAATTTATATTATGTGATAATGCATTCTGAAGTTCTTGATCACCATAAAAAATTGAGTTATAATTATTCAATACTAATCCTCTTGCCAACTTAGTTACATCAGTAAATTGTGTTCGCATAGCATAATTAAATCTTATATTTTCACTGTTTTTTAATTGAATAATTATATTAAAATCTGGCAATAACTTGAAAAAAGAATCAGAATAATCAGTTCCAAATTGTGTATTTTTTGAATTATATGCATGTGCTGTAAAACCTGGGCTAATAGTAAATTTCCCTGTTTTTAACCTATAATGCATTCCTAAATATAGATCAGTAAAAGTGTAATCTGTATCATTATAATCTAGACCATCATTAATCGTGGGGGTCGGATAAAAAGTACTGTTTTCTAAAAATTGGAAAATCTCAGAATCAAATTTTTGATTGCTATATATAGCTCCTAAAGTAAAATTTAAATCGCTCTTAATGTTTAAAATATTCCAATAATCTAATTTTGCATCCAATTGATTAGATTTTACTTTTCTCTCTTGAGCAAGATTAAAATTTGATTCAGTAGTGTCAAGCCCTAATCCTATAGCAGTTGCCTGATAATTTAAATTATTCTCTAAGATCGCATTATAGAATGGATCTTCATTCTTAATTACATGTTGCGCTTCAAATGCAAATATATTTTTATCATCTAGCGTGTAATAGTAATTTAAATTTTGACTGATATTGTATGTCTCTACATCCTCATTTTGATCAATTTGGCCAATTACTGAAGATAAATAATTTTGATCTTGATTCTCCTCTGTAATTCTTCCAAGCACTTCATAGTCCAATTGATTGTTAAGGTTAGGCCTATGCTTTACAGTAAATTTTCCAATAGCTAAATTACTTGTTTGAAATGTATTTTTCTCAGTATCTTCATCAGGGATCCCAAGACCTTGATCAATATATTGAGTAGAATTATTTTCTTGAAGTTCAATTTCACTGTTAGTTAAAATTGCAAAACCTGAATAATCAGTTTTCTTATTTGGTGAATAGCTAGTATTAATGGCTGCAAACTCAGTATTAATGTCTTTAGCTCTATTGTTTTGTAATTGAAGGAATCCTAAGTTATTATTGCCTAAACTTATACTAGTTCCGCTTTTACCACTTGGCTTTTTAAAACCTCCTGAAAAATTCCAGAAGTCTCTTTGAGTAAATGCTTGTTCTCCTATATTATTTAAATCTCCAATTACATTAATACTATAAGAGGGGCTATAATAAAAAAGCTTTGGTTGAAAAAGATGTAAATTCTCTACAGGTGAATCACCAGCTCCTGCTGTAACCGTACCAAACCAAAATTTATCTTTCCCTTTTTTAAGTCTTATGTTTATTGCTATGTTATCCTGGTTATTTTGAACAGAACTAAGCTGACCTATTTCAGCATAGTTTTTTAATATCTCTACCTTATCCACAGCACTTGAAGGAATGTTTTTTGAAGCGATTTTTGAATCGCCATCAAAAAAGTCTTTCCCTTCTACCATCAATTTAGTCACTGCTTTACCTTCTACCTCAATTTCCCCATCATCATTTATTTCAACCCCAGGAAGATTCTTTAGCACATCCTCAAGTTTTCTTTCTGTTCCTGTTTTAAAAGAATCTGCATCATAAACAAGGGTGTCTCCTTTAACTACTACTGGCATTTCATAAGTTAATTCTACGGCATCTAATACATTGTTTTCATAAAGAATAAAATCTTTTGAAATATCTGATTCTTCAGTTTTTATAAGCTGACTGTAGTTAGCCATACCAATGTAACTAACCTGTAAGTTATAACTTGAATTCTTTTTTATGGCAACCTTATATTCTCCATTAGGATCAGAAATAGCAAATGACTCAAGTGCATTTGTTTCACTATTTATTAAAATAATATTTGCAAGTTCTAAAGGTTTATTTAAGCTATCTGTTACCTTACCCTCCATTTTTAATTGAGAAAATAATAATGAAGAATTCAGAGCTAAAATAAATACAAGAAATTTTTTCATAATAATGTAATTAAAATTTTCTACCACCTCTTTTNCCTCTTGACTGATACATACCTCTCATCTCTTCCGTTTTTAATTTAACGATTTCATCATATTCATTTCTAGTGACTTTTTCTCCTTTAGAAGGCATTAATATTTCATCTTTCTTTTCAGGATTCATAACAATTTTTGAACACAGAAGCACTATGTTATCAGTAGTTAATTCCAATATAAGACCTGGTAATCCTCCAAATTCTCCAGGACCATGGCTCACTGGTATTTGTGGTGTATACCATGCTACGATATCAATAGTCTTTGGGACTTCNATNATTTTAGCTTCACGTTTTTTATTAGTAGAATCTTTTGCTCTATCTCCTCTGGGTCTAGGAGGGGCAAATGCCTTACTCCAATCAAATGGTGCTTTTTTCTTAGCTATTGCCTTAAAACAAGTGTAATCTCCTATCTTCTTTTGCTCNGATGTCATCTCCCATTTTATNTCNTTCATATCATCACTTACTAAAAATTTCTTTCCAAAAAATTCAACCTCCTCTAATGAAATTCTATCTTTTACATTTTTATATCTAGGACCAGCTCCTGATCCCCAGCTTCCCCAACTTCTTCCCTGTCCAGGAGCTGNTAGCCGTTCCTCTTCTTTAAAAGTAGACTCAACCTTATTGAAAGTTAAAATGAATGTNTTCTCTAACATATTNTTCATTCTGGCCTTCATTTGNTTTTTTTGCTCGGTACTCATTTTTGCCCCCCATTCTCCAAGATCAAAAGAAGTTTTTGACATATAGTATGCCTTTCCCTGAAAATCTTGAGAGTAAAGAAAATTAAATGAAAATAGTGCTACAAANATTAAGATNTAATTTCTCATAAAAATATTTTTCTCAAAGCTAGTTATTACTCATAAGANGAAATGTTAATTTCAAGTTAAAATAATCATAATTTTTTTGTACTTTCAAATCTATGAGGATTATATTATTGCTTTATTTTTTATCTGTAAATTTTGTTTTTTTTGGACAAGAAAATATTTCATTATTACTAAAATCTAAAGCTCCCCATAATGATTCAATTCAAATCTCTAATAGTTACGAAGATTATAGATTCTACTTNGTTAATAACTCAATAGTAAAAAAAAATCAGGGAACATCCTATACTTACAATAACATTAATTTAGGTGGACTCTACAAATTTGATTTATTTAGCCCACTACAAGTAAAATTATTTTACAAGGATCAAAATTCAATAATTATTTTAGACAATAAANTAAGTGAGATTAAAAAAATCAATTTTAATTATTCCAATCCTTTAATTAATGTTGAAGAATTCTCGNCAGCAAATGAAAATAATATTTGGNTATATGATGGAATTTCTATGAGACTTAAAAAGTATAATTTCATTAACGATTCATTTGANAATATTAATNTTCCNATTNANGGTGAAATTAAATCGTTAAAAGGGAATTCTAATTATTGTTGGCTACTTACAAACAATTACTTGTATAAATTTAATTATAGAGGATCATTGATTTATAAAACTGAAATTGATCAAATAGATTCCTTTAATATTTATAAAAATCATCTGATTTTTATATCAAATAATAGTCTAATTTTATTTAACGANATTGATAAAACGCTAAAAAANATNNTTCACCCAAAATTATTTATAAAAGATTTTTTTGTAATCGATGAAACCTTGTATATTTATGACGAGGATTTTTTAAATCAATTTCAAATTAAAATAAATTAAACTATGCATATTGCTATAGCAGGAAATATTGGTGCTGGAAAAACTACACTATCCAAATCACTTGGCAAGCACTACAAATATGACATTGAGCTTGAAGATGTTGTAGATAACCCTTATCTAGATGATTTTTATAGTCAAATGGAAAGATGGAGTTTTAATCTTCAAATCTATTTTTTAAACAGTCGTTTTAGACAACTAAGAGATATTATTAATAGTGAAAGAAATGTAATTCAAGATAGAACCATTTATGAGGATGCAAACATTTTTGCCCCAAATCTTCATGCAATGGGGCTTATGACAAATCGTGATTATGAAAACTACAGATCTCTTTTTGATTTAATGGAAGGGACTGTTCAAGCTCCTGACCTATTAGTGTATCTTAGAAGCTCTATCCCAAATTTAGTGTCGCAAATTCATAAAAGAGGTAGAGAGTATGAAAATTCTATAAGTATAGAGTACTTAAGCAGACTAAATGAGAGATATGAAGCATGGATTCATAATTATGACAAAGGGAATCTGCTAGTAATAGATATTGATGATCTTGATTTTGTTGAAAACAAAGGTGATCTAAAAAATATTATTGCAATGATCGATGAGAAAATAAATTCTTAACATCATTACTCATTATCTTCCAAATCATTCATAATCATTTCAGTATCGTGATGTGTATCACTTGTAGAATGATGATCTAATGAATGGCCTCCTAAAATAGGTGCAATAACAAGACCTATAAGACAAGTAAGTTTAATTAAAATATTCATTGAAGGTCCAGAAGTATCTTTAAATGGATCACCTACAGTATCACCAGTAACAGATGCCTTGTGAGCCTCAGACCCTTTGTATGTCATTTCTCCATTAATCTCCACTCCAGCCTCAAATGATTTTTTTGCATTATCCCATGCTCCACCAGCATTGTTTTGGAAAATAGCCCATAATACTCCACTTACTGTTACTCCAGCCATATATCCACCTAACATTTCTGCTATAGCTTGATTGTCCATGCCCATTAACATAGGCAATACAGTGATAAGGATAGGTGTGCCAATAGTTAATATTCCTGGCAATACCATTTCTTTTAGTGATGCTTGAGTAGATATGGCAACACACTTATCATATTCAGGTTTTCCGGTCCCTTTCATTATACCTGGAATCTCTTTAAACTGTCTTCTAACTTCATACACCATTTCCATTGCAGCTTTACCTACAGCATTCATTGCTAATGCTGAAAAGACAACAGGAATCATCCCCCCAACAAATAACATAGCTAAAACCGGTGCCTTGAAAATATTAATTCCATCAATTCCAGTAAAAGTTACATAAGCTGCAAAAAGAGCTAATGAAGTTAATGCTGCAGAAGCAATAGCAAATCCTTTCCCAGTAGCTGCAGTGGTATTACCAACTGAATCTAATATATCAGTCCTTTCTCTTACAATTGGATCTTGTTCACTCATTTCTGCAATACCACCTGCATTATCAGAAATTGGGCCAAAGGCATCTATTGCTAGTTGCATTCCAGTAGTTGCCATCATAGCAGATGCTGATAAAGCAACTCCATAAAATCCTGCAAAAGCATATGAAGTCCAAATTGCTGCTGCAAATAATAGTACAGATCCAAATGTAGACATCATCCCTGTAGCTAAACCAGCAATAATATTAGTTCCTGCTCCAGTACTAGATTTTTGAACAATTTCAAGAACTGGTTTTTTGCCCAGTCCTGTGTAATATTCAGTAATAGAAGATATTAGCCAGCCTACTACAAGCCCTGTTAATGTGGCATAGAACACATTCATTGATGAAATATCTCTAGCCCCTTCTCCAAAAAATTGCATAGTCATAGTTTCAGGCAACATATAGCCTACAAGAAAATAGCATGTAATAGCTACTAAAAATATAGAAAGCCAATTTCCTTTATTTAAGGCTCCCATTACCTCATCTTCTTTAGCATCATTAGAGTTAATCTTTACCACCATTGTTCCAATTAAAGATATTATAATCCCTACCCCTGCAATTGCCATTGGCAATAGAATTGGACCAATACCGCCGAAGGCATCATCAATAGATCCTCCCATGTCTTTAATCACATAATTACCAAGGACCATTGCTGCCAGTACTGTTGCCACATAAGACCCAAATAAATCGGCTCCCATNCCTGCAACATCTNCTACATTATCTCCTACATTGTCAGCAATTGTAGCTGGATTTCTAGGATCATCTTCAGGTATTCCTGCTTCAACCTTTCCAACTAAATCAGCTCCAACATCAGCTGCCTTTGTATATATTCCTCCACCTACTCTAGCAAATAATGCTATTGATTCTGCTCCTAGAGAAAANCCGGCTAGAGTCTCAAGAACAATTGTCATATCATCNACNGATGTCCACGCACCACTCATAAAAAATTTAAAGAAAAATATGAAAAATGCTGTAAGACCAAGCACAGCTAAACCAGCTACTCCTAATCCCATAACAGTTCCTCCTGCAAATGATATATTCAATGCATCAGGCAAACTTGTCTTAGCAGCCTGGGTTGTTCTTACATTTGTTTTTGTAGCAATTTTCATACCCATATTCCCAGCAAGTGCTGAGAAAAAAGCACCAAACACAAATGCTACAACAATTAATATATGNGTAGTAGGAACAACAAATGATATTCCTGCCAGTACTAAACTGACTGCAANAACAAAAATTGATAATAATTTATATTCTGCATTTAANAATGCTAATGCCCCAACATATATGTGGTCTGAAATTTCTTTCATCTTCCCATCACCGGCATCTTGTTTCATAACCCATGATCTTTTATAAAATACGTAGNCTAACCCTAGAAGTGCCATAGCAATTGGCATATATATCATCATTGCATCCATAATTGTATATTTTTTTATTTAGTTGGCAAAAATAATGAAATAGCTGTAATTAAAAAATACTCAGATATTTTATTTATATAACACCTTATGTACTGCTTTTACCACATCGTTACTATTTGGAAGCCATTCTTTTAGCAATACTGGAGAGTATGGGGCTGGCGTATCAGCTGTATTAATTTTTTCTATAGGTGCATCTAAATAGTCAAAAGCCTGTGATTGAACCTGATATGTAATTTCAGTTGATACATTTCCAAAAGGCCATGCCTCTTCAAGAATAACAAGTCTATTAGTCTTTTTAACTGATTCAATTATAGTTTTATGATCCATGGGTCTTACAGTTCTTAGGTCAATAATTTCACAAGAAATATTTTCCTTAGCTAATTCATCAGCAGCTTTATAAGCTTCCTTAATAATTTTTCCGAATGAGACAATGGTAACATCTTTTCCTTCTCTTTTAATATCTGCCACTCCTATAGGAAGGGTGTATTCTCCTTCTGGCACATCTCCCTTATCACCATACATTTGTTCACTTTCCATAAAAATCACAGGGTCATCATCTCTTATTGCAGATTTTAATAGTCCTTTCGCATCATAAGGATTTGACGGTACAATTACTTTTAATCCAGGGGTATTTGCATACCAACTTTCAAAAGCTTGAGAATGCGTTGCTCCCAATTGGCCTGCAGATGCAGTTGGTCCTCTAAAAACTATTGGACAATTTAATTGCCCACCTGACATCTGTCTAATTTTAGCTGCATTATTTATAATCTGATCAATACCAACAAGTGAAAAATTAAAAGTCATATACTCAACTATTGGCCGATTACCTGTCATAGTTGATCCAATAGCAACTCCTGCAAATCCCAATTCCGAAATAGGAGTGTCAATTACACGCTTATCTCCAAACTCATCAAGCATCCCTTTGGATGCCTTATATGCTCCATTGTATTCAGCAACTTCCTCTCCCATTAAGTAGATACTCTCGTCTCTTCTCATTTCCTCACTCATTGCCTCACATATAGCTTCTCTAAATTGAATTGATCTCATTAAATCAAATTTTCAGCAAAAATAATAAACTTAAATTTTAATTAAATACTATAGTTAAAAATATTTGTTTGATAATAAAACTTTTAAGTTAAATTATGTATTTTTGTGTACCAAATTTTACCCTTTAAATATAATGAAAATATTAGTATGTATAAGTCATGTTCCAGATACCACATCAAAAATAAATTTTACGGAAAATAATTCAAAATTTGACAAAAATGGTGTGCAATTTGTAATTAATCCAAATGATGAATTTGGATTAACAAGAGCAATGTGGCTTAAAGAAAAGCAAGGAGCATCTGTTGATGTAATTAATGTTGGTCTTTCTGATACTGAGCCAACTTTAAGAAAAGCACTTGCAATTGGTGCAGATAAAGCAATTAGAATAAACACGGAGCCAAAAAACGGTCTTAATGTGGCAAAACAAGTAGCGAATCTCGTTAAATCTGAAAACTATGATTTAGTTATTGGAGGACGTGAATCTATAGATTATAATGGTGGTATGGTCCCTGGAATGATTGCAGCACTAACAGACTATAATTTTGTTGATAAATGTATTAGTATAGAAATTAATAATGGCAGTGTAACAGCAAGTAGAGAAATTGAAGGTGGGATAGAAATTGTTGAATCAAAACTCCCGCTTGTAATTGCTGGCCAAAAAGGTCTCGTAGAAGAAAGTGATCTACAAATTCCTAACATGAGAGGAATTATGATGGCTAGAAGAAAAGAACTTCAAGTATTAGATCCAATTGATTTAGATGATTCTACAAGTTCAGTNAATTTTGAAAAACCTCAACCAAAAGCGGAAGTNACATTAGTTTCATCAGAAAATGTAGATGAATTAATAAATCTTCTTCATAACGAAGCTAAAGCAATATAANAATGGCAATATTAATATANGCAGAATCAGAAAACGGGAAATANAAGAAGGATTCATTTGAAATTGCTTCNTATGCTAAANTAGCTGCTNATAAATTAAANACCTCAGTNACTGCTATATCAATTAATGCAGATAATCCAAANGAACTNGGGNATTATGGAGTTAGNAAAGTATTAAANGTANCAAGTGATAATTTAAAAGATTTTAATGCTTTTTTATATGCTGATGTAATCAAACAAGCATGTGAAAAAGAAGATTCAAATATTGTGATAATAAGTTCAAGCTCAAATACTAAATATCTTGGATCAATTTTGTCAGTAAAAATAAATGCTGGATATATTACTAATGTTATTGATGCCCCTAAAGAATTTAATCCTATTACAGTTAAAAGAAATTCATTTACCAATAAAGCATTTGAATATGCAAAAGTAAATTCTAAAAACAGTCTTTTAGCTATTTCTAAAAATTCACATGGAATTATTGAAGATAAAACAACTGCTCAAATTGAAAATTTTGAAGTCAGTATAGCTAGCTCAGACACTAGTGTTAAATCTACGGAAAAGGCGACTAATAAAGTAACTATTGCTGATGCTGAAATAGTAGTTTCAGGTGGCAGGGGGCTTAAAGGTCCTGAAAACTGGGGAATGATTGAGGAACTAGCTGATATTTTAGGAGCAGCAACTGCATGCTCAAAACCAGTATCAGACTTAGGATGGCGTCCTCATAGCGAACATGTCGGNCAAACTGGAAAATTAGTTTCATCTAANTTATATATTGCTATAGGTATCTCCGGAGCAATTCANCATTTAGCTGGTNTAAACTCTTCAAAAGTNAAAGTAGTNATAAATACTGATCCAGAAGCTCCTTTTTTCAAATCTGCTGACTACGGAATAGTTGGCGATGCCTTTGAAGTTATCCCAAAATTAATTGAAGGGTTGAAAACTTTCAAGTCACAAAATGCGTAAGCATTTTTCTATTTGATTAAAAATATTACATTTGTTAATAATCCTAGTANATCATTAAATGGATTTAATTAGACTTTTAATTAACGGNATTTCATANAGCCAAACTCAAAATGGAGCTTATGCTCTAATTCTTAGTGANCTTGAAGGTGAAAGAAAACTTCCAATNGTTATTGGGACATATGAAGCACAATCTATTGCAATCGCAATTGAAAAAGACATCAAACCTCCAAGACCATTAACCCATGATTTATTCAAAAGNTTTTGTGAAAGGTTTGATATAACTATCAAGCGAGTAATAATTCATAAACTAGTTGATGGTGTTTTTTATTCAAGNATTATTTGNGATAGAGATGGAGTTGAAGAAATANTTGACTCAAGGACTAGTGATGCAATAGCTTTAGCAAGCAGATTTGATGCCCCAATTTTTACCTATGAAAATATACTCGAAAANGCTGGGATCATAATTGAAATTGAAGAATATGATGACGAAGAAAAAATATTATTTAAAGAACTGTTCTCTGAAGAAACAACATTAGCAAATTCTGATGATTTTAAAGACAAAACTATAGATGAGCTTCAGAAATTACTTAAAATAGCTGTTCAAAATGAAAATTATGAAACAGCTGCAAAAATAAGAGATGAAATATCTAACAGGTAAATTTAAGTCTATAGCATTAATAATTGTAGCAATTCTATTTTCTACAACTGCTTCTTCACAAAACATTGACTCTAATGAAATAATTCAAAGCTCTGGGTTCACANTTANTACTCTTANTAGAGGNATNATTGGAATGGCNTTTTTAATTTTTGTTTCCTTTCTTTTNAGCAATAACAAAAAAGCAATAAACTGGAAAACAGCAGGTTTTGGATTGCTAATACAATTAATACTTGCTGTTGGTGTATTAAAAGTTGGATGGNTTCAAGAAATATTTGAATTTGCTGGTAAAATTTTTGTTAAGATTTTAGAATTTACAATGGAAGGAACTAAATTTCTNTTTGGAGATTTAGTTAGTTTAGATAATTTTGGAAATGTNTTTGTTTTNGCAATTTTNCCTACTGTTATCTTTTTTGCNGCTNTAACATCTGTTNTGTTTTANTTTGGAATAATTCAAAAAGTTGTTAAACTTATGGCCTTAATGTTATCAAAAATTTTGGGTGTATCAGGNCCAGAAAGTNTGAGTGTTGCAGGTAATATATTTCTAGGTCAAACAGANTCTCCTCTAATGATTAAAGCATATCTAGAAAAGATGACTAAGTCAGAAATTCTATTAGTTATGATTGGTGGGATGGCCACNGTAGCTGGTGGTGTATTAGCAGCATATATTGGTTTTTTAGGAGGTGAAGATCCTGAATTAAAAATATTTTATGCCAAACATCTTTTAACAGCATCTGTTATGGCAGCTCCAGGNGCAATAGTAATATCNAAAATACTCTATCCTGAAACAGAAAAAATTGANACCAATGTTANTATTACTCAAGATAAAATTGGNGACAATTTTCTAGATGCTATATCTAANGGGACAACTGAAGGNCTAAAATTAGCAGCTAACATTGCNGCAATGCTTCTAGTATTTATAGCTTTCATTGCAATGGGNAATTACATACTAGANAAATTTGGAGATCTTATTGAAATAAATAGCTGGATTGAAAACAACACAGTTTACAACAACCTGTCTATTGAATTTGTTCTAGGCTATTTATTTGCTCCACTTATGTGGCTTATTGGTGTTGCAAAAGAGGATATGACCTTAATGGGGCAATTACTAGGAATAAAAATAGTAGCAAGTGAATTTATTGGATATATTCAATTAGCTGATTTAAAAGAAGCTTCTAGTCTTGTCCATTTGAACTATCAAAAATCAATAATTATAGCTACATACATGCTTTGCGGATTTGCTAATTTTGCTTCAATTGGAATACAAATTGGAGGNATNGGATCANTAGCTCCAGGTCAAAGNAAAAACTTNTCTAAATTCGGGTTTAAAGCATTAATTGGAGGNACACTTGCATCTCTATTNTCAGCAACTATTGCAGGCATGATAATTGGGTAAAAAGTTAATAACTTTTAGAGCTTTTATTACATCACTTATATATCAATTTTTATTTTTATCTAGNATAATATTTTCATATGAAACAATATTTAGATCTTGTAAAACATGTTTTAGAAAACGGAGATTTNAAACAGGACCGAACAGGTACTGGAACAAAAAGTGTTTTTGGCTATCAGATGAGATTTGATTTAAGTGAAGGNTTTCCAATGCTTACTACAAAAAAACTTCATCTAAAATCTATTATTTATGAATTACTATGGTTTCTTAANGGNGANACTAATATCAAATATCTCAATGAAAATGGAGTNAGAATTTGGAATGAATGGGCTGATNAAAACGGAGACTTAGGTCCAGTTTATGGATTTCAATGGAGAAATTGGAATGGNGATAATATTGACCAAATAACAGAATTAATTGACAATTTAAAGAAAAATCCTAATAGTAGAAGAATGCTTGTTTCAGCNTGGAATCCATCTGTTTTGCCTGANACATCAATTTCATTTAAAGAGAATGTATCTCANGGCAAAGCAGCACTACCNCCTTGCCACGCTTTTTTTCAGTTCTATGTAAATGATGGGAAGTTGTCATGTCANCTCTATCAAAGAAGTGCAGATATCTTTTTAGGTGTTCCATTCAATATTGCTTCATACTCGCTTTTTACTTTAATGATTGCGCAAGTGTGTGGATATAAGCCTGGAGATTTTATTCATACTTTTGGAGACGCACATATTTATAGCAATCATTTTGATCAAGTAAAATTACAATTGACTAGAGAACCAAAACAATTACCAACTATAGAAATTAATCCANNTATTAAGGATATTTTTAATTTCAATTTTGAAGATTTTAACTTAATCAATTACAATCCAGATCCTCATATAAAAGGAGATGTAGCTATCTAAATAATATTATGGAATCTAAAAAAAATTGTTTGACTATAATTGTTGCTGCTTCTGAGAATAATGCGATTGGNAAAAATAATAAACTTATTTGGNATCTTCCAGATGATCTNCAAAGATTCAAAAGACTTACATCAGGNCACCACATAATTATGGGAAGAAAAACATATGACACATTCCCTAGACTTCTTCCAAACAGAACNCATATAGTAATTTCTAATAAAAAGAATTTAGAAGTTCCTGACGAAGTTATTGTTGTAAATAATATTTCNGATGCAATNGAAATATGCAAAAATGATNCAAANCCATATATAATTGGTGGAGGTCAAATTTATAAACTTGGCATTAATNTTGNAGATAAAATAGAGCTTACAAGAGTTCATAATAGTTTTGATGGTGATNCTTTTTTNCCAGAANTTAATTTAANTGATTGGGANCTTGTTTCTAAAACATTTCATGAAATTGANGAGAAACATGCGNACACATTTACTTATGAAACATATGANAAAAAATAATTTAAACTATATTTAATAATATGAGAGCATATATATTTCCTGGNCAAGGNGCACAACATTCTGGAATGGGATTANATTTATATAATGATTCTGCNTTGGCAAAAGATCTTTTTAAAATAGCCAATGACATATTAGGATTTGAAATTACNANCATNATGTTTAGTGGATCTGCAGAAGATTTAAANNAAACTAAAGTGACTCANCCTGCTATTTTTTTACATTCAGTNATTTTAGCTAAAACTTTAGGTAATNNCTTTAATCCANANATGGTTGCTGGACATTCTCTAGGAGAATTTTCNGCNTTAGTTGNAAATAACACGCTTAGTTTTGAAGATGGATTAAAGTTGGTNTCAGCAAGAGCTNAAGCTATGCAAAAAGCATGNGATAATAATCCTGGGACCATGGCTGCTGTNCTNGCATTAGAAGATACAATTGTTGAAAGGGTNTGTAAAGAAATTGAAGGAATTGTTGTAGCTGCAAATTATAATTGNCCTGGTCAATTNGTAATTTCAGGAGAGATAAATGCTATTAATNTAGCATGTGAAAAATTAAAAGAAAAAGGTGCTAGNAGAGCNCTTGTCTTNCCNGTTGGNGGAGCTTTTCATTCACCTTTAATGGAAGAAGCAAAACAAGAACTTGAGAATGCAATTAATAATACTACATTTAATAAACCNTCATGTCCTATTTATCAAAATGTCACATCATTTGCTGTCTCAGATGAAATGAAAATAAAAGAAAACCTAATATCTCAACTAACATCACCAGTAAAATGGACTCAATCAATTCAAAAAATGATTGAAGATGGAGGAAATGATTTTATTGAGCTTGGTCCAGGAAAAGTTTTACAAGGANTAGTTAAAAAAATAAATGGCGATGTGGAAGCAAGTTCTATATCAAGTTAATTATGATNGAAAAAAATAGAAATATTTCAATTACAATAATAATAGCAATTAGTATTATTTTGGATCAACTTAGTAAAATTTTGATTCGAAATAATGTAGATCAATATTCAGAGGTTAAATTAATAGNTGAGTATTTCATATTAACAAATGTTGAAAATAGCGGAGCATTTCTNGGNATGGGAAGTGATTTTTCTCCNGTTATAAAAATNATATTTTTACTAGTTCTCCCAATAATAGTATTGACATGGATAATGATTTATGTATATAGAGATAAAGAAATTGACAAAATATCTCTTATTGGATTCTGCTTTATAATTGGGGGAGGAATTGGGAANATCTACGATAGANTTNTATACGGTTCTGTTACCGACTTTCTTTTTATTGATTTAGGNGGAATNTTTAAAACAGGAATTTTTAATATAGCTGACTTATCAGTTACTACAGGNATGATAATGATCTTATTAATGAGTTTTAAGAATAAATAAATTAGTTTTTATATATCACTCCTTTTTTCATTACAAAAATTACATTTTCCAAAGTTGAAATATTATCCATTGGATTATCATTTGTTGCAACAATGTCAGCGATAAATCCAGCACTTATTTGGCCTAATTCATCTGCATAGCCTAAAATACCAGCATTAGTAACAGTTGCTGATTGTAAACATTCCATAACAGGCATACCAACTTCATTCATATATCCAAATTCCTTTGCATTTTTTCCATGTGAGAATACTCCTGCGTCAGAACCAAAAGCAATTTTTACTCCCATAGAATAAGCTTTTTTAAAAGTAGACTGAATCTGAGGACCAATAGCCAATGCTTTTGGAACCACTAGTTCATTATAATACCCTTTTATTTTTGCTTTTTCTGCAACTTCCTTTCCAGCAGTTATTGTGGGAACAAAATAAGTTCCATACTCCTTCATTAATTCCATAGTCCTTTCGCTCATTAATGTTCCATGCTCAATTGTTGTTACACCTCCAATTATTGCTCTTTTAATTCCTTCATCTCCATGAGCATGAGCTGCTATAATCATACCATAATCCTTAGCTGTATCACATATTGATTTAATTTCTTCTAAAGTAAACTGAGGGTTTTGCCCATTTTTTGCTATACTCATTACACCTCCTGTAGCTGTAATTTTAATATTATCTGCTCCATCTTTATAGCGCTGTCTTACTGCTTTTTTAGCATCATCAATACTATTAATTACTCCTTCCTTTGGCCCTGGATCACCTTGTAAAACTTTTTTATAACCATTTGTTGGATCTGCATGGCCNCCAGTTGTCCCTATAGCTTTCCCAGCAGTAAAAATTCTTGGACCAATAACTTTTCCTTCNTTAATTGCATCTCTTAATGATATATTTACTCCACTACCTCCTAGGTCTCTTACAGTAGTAAAGCCAGCTAATAATGTNATTTCTGCATACTCTAGCGAATTAAATGCTCTATCAGCTTCATTTAACGTAAATTCATTAATATATCTTTTAGGATCATATTCGTTTTCAATATGCACATGCATATCTATGAATCCTGGCATTACAGTAGCATTTGTTAAATCAATTGTANTATCACCTGAATCAGTTGAAGTTATAAAGCCATTCTTAACATCAATAATGCGATCCTTTGAAACTATAATTGTTTTATTCGAATGAACCTTTCCTTTTTTTGTATCGATTAGCTTTCCACATTGAATGTATGTGTTTTGTGACAATAAAATTGTTGAAAATAAGGCTAAATATATGGTTAAAATCCTTTTCATTTTATTTTTTTTAGTTAGTATGTATTAACTAATATAGGAATTTATTTTAGATGATTATTTTAATATAAAAATTAAATATTTGTGCTAACTAATGTACTTTAGCTAAAAATATAATTAAGGTTATTTATAATTTACTAGTTAACATAACAGGAATNTTTATTAGAGTCTTGGCTNTTTTTANNAGAAAGATTAGACTTGGAGTAATTGGAAGAAANGANTCATTTAATAAAATTNNATNATCAATAAATNAANATGACAAGGTTATTTGGATGCATTGTTCGTCCCTGGGNGAATATGAACAAGGNCTNCCNGTAATNAAAAAGTTAAAAGAAAAATATAATAGNCATAAAATTNTTCTTACATTTTTATCTCCTTCTGGCTATGAAGTAAAAAAAACATCAAGTGAAGTTGATTTNGTTATATATCTTCCANTAGACTCAAANAGAAATGCTAAAAANTTTATTAAAGCCCTNNNCCCTGAACTAGTAGTTTTTGTTAAAAATGAAATCTGGCCAAATTATATAAAGTATATAAAAAAATATAAAATTAAGTCCGCCCTTATTTGTGGATTATTTAAAAAAGATGATATCAAATTTTCATGGCCTTTTAATTTGTTAGNGAATAGTATTTTAAAATTTGATTATGTTTTAACTCAAGATGAAGAATCAAAAAATATAATTCAAAGCCTTGGTCATGATAATACCTATGTATGTGGAGACACTCGATTTGACAGAGCAGATAGTACTTCAAACCAAAATGAGTCTATCAAATATATTGATCAATTTAAATCTGATAAATTGTGCCTGGTTGCTGGTAGTATTTGGAAAGAAGATCAAATAATTTTAGTGGATTATATTAATAAATCAAAAGAAAATATAAAATTTATTCTAGTACCACATGAAATAGATAAAAACAAAATTAATAGCCTAAGAAATTCAATTAATAAACCTTCAATATTATATTCTGAAATTTCTGAAGAAAATATTGATAGCCATATATTGATAATTGATAATGTTGGAATGTTAGCAAGATTATATAAATATGCAAATCTAGCATATGTTGGCGGAGCAATGGGCAGCTCAGGCCTACACAATACTTTAGAGCCTGCAACATTTGGAATTCCTATAATCATCGGTGAAAATTATTCAAAATTTCCTGAAGCTAAAAAAATGANAAGTCTTGGAGGCATGTTCTCAGTTAATAATACTCAAGAATTTGAAGAACATATTCAAAGTCTTACTAAAAGTAAATTAACAGCTAGTGAAATAGGACAAATAAATTTAAATTTTATTTTAAAAAATAAAGGNGCNACNAANAAAATTATGAACTANTTATAAATAAAAAAATGAAAAAAATATTAATTNCTTTNANNNTNTTATTNTNTAATAANATNTATTCNCAAANTGTNACNNTANAAAGTTTTGGGCCANNATTTAATAGNCCNGTNGAAATCAANCANGCTGGNGATGANAGNCTNTTTATNGTTGANCANNCNGGAANAATNAAAATATTAAATNCNGATGGNANNGTNAATTCAANTNCTTTTTTAGANATTNAAAATANAGTTTCTGATNATGNANNNGAANGNGGNCTNNTNGGNCTNGCNTTTCATCCAAATTATCCTTCTNNNCCATATTTCTTTGTNAANTATANAAANAATANNGNAAATACNGTNATTGCTAANTATAGCTGTAAGTTCAAGATCNNGATATAGCANATNNTNATGAAACAATANTNNTNACTATNAANCAACCATNNAGNAATCANAATGGNGGTTGTATNAATTTTGGNCCAGATGGNTATTTATATATNGGNATGGGNGATGGTGGTAANTGGAGGAGATCCTCAAAATTATTCACAGAACCTAAATTCACTCTTAGGCAAAATGCTTAGAATAGATGTTGATAGTGGCTCACCATACGCTATACCTAGTGATAATCCATATGGAGATGAGATATGGGCAAGTGGATTAAGAAATCCATGGAAATTCTCTTTTGACAACAATGGAGATTTATGGATAGCAGATGTTGGGCAAAATGAATTTGAAGAAATTAATTTAGTAACTGATGATACTGGAGGAATAAATTATGGCTGGAGATGTTATGAAGGAAATTCTATTTATAATACTAGTTCAAATTGTCCAGACAGCAGTGAATTAACCTTTCCAGTAGGGGAATATTCTCATAGTAATAGTGGGTTTTTTAAATGCTCGATAACTGGTGGATATACTTATAGAGGAAGTCAAATTAGCGGAATGAATGGTGTTTACTTCTTTGCTGATTATTGTAGTCAAGAAATTGGAATGCTTTCATATAATTCAAGTACTGATTCATGGGATATGAATTTAAGTAGTCCAAACGCTAGTGGATCGTGGGTGACTTTTGGTCAAGACAATAATGATGAGATGTATATAGCCTCAGTAAATGGTGGATTATATAAAATAGTAGATGCAGCGCTAGGGATAGATTCAATTGATCAAAACAAATTAGACTTTTACCCGAATCCTACAGATGGATTAATATTATTTAACAACTATACAGAGCCATTAGATTTAATAATTTTTGATATTAACGGAAGGATAGTGATTGAGTATCATAATTATTCTCTACAAGAACTAAATATATCTGAATTAAATAATGGCATATACTTTATGAAAATAAATAATTTATATACTCAGAAAATTATTAAGAATTAACGCTATAAACAATGAATAAAAGAATATTTATAATTATTATTTTATTTAGTATTCATGCTAATATAAATTCTCAAATAAAACATGTCCTAGATACAAAACAAATAATAATAAAATTTAAACAAAAGTTTAAAGCCAATAGCATCTATTATGTTAATAACAAAAAATTTAACGATAAGCATCTTAATCAATTAAATAAAGAAAATAATGTAAAATCTATAAAATTAACAGGGAATATAAAAGATAAAAGAACCTATGCAATTGAACTTAAATCAAATAAAAGCTATAAAGAAATAATTAAGATGTATAATAATACTGGTCAATTTGAGTATGTAGAAGAAAATTTTAAAGGGGAAGGTCATGGGGATGAATTTTATCCTGATGATGCATATTTTAATCAGCAATGGGCTCATCATAATGATGCTTCTTTTGCTAATTCTACAATTGATGCTGATATAGATTCTCCTGAAGCTTGGGCATTGACTCAGGGAGACCCCAATTTAATTGTTGCAATATTAGATTCAGGCGTAAAACTTGATCATCCAGAATTTTCAGGAAGAATTTGGCTAAATGAAAATGAAATACAAAATGGAACTGATACAGATTCTAATAATTATATTGATGATATAAATGGTGGATGGGACTTTGTAAATAATGATAACGATCCAACAGACGATCACGGACATGGAACTAATGTTGCTGGAATAGCAATGGCATCAGGAAATAATAATATTGGGTATGCTGGAGTAAATTGGAATTCAAAAATGATGGTTTGTAAAATACTAGATGATCAAAATTTTGGATATTATAGTTGGTGGGCTGAAGCAATATATTATGCTGTTGACAATGGGGCTTCTGTAATAAATATGTCAGTTGGAGGAAATAGCTCATCAACTATTTTATCTGAAGCAATTGATTATGCATATAACAACAATATTTCAGTAATTGTATCAACAGGAAATCAAAACTCTTCAATTCAATATCCTGCAAAATACAGTAATTCTTTTGCAATAGGCTCTACAGATCCAGATGATACTAGATCTGATCCTTTTTTTTGGGACTCAAGTAGTGGCAGTAATTATGGCCCTGAATTAGATTTTGTTGCTCCAGGCAATTTTATCTACGGTCTAAATCATTTATCTAATACTAATTACAATTATTATTGGGGAGGGACATCACAAGCAGCTCCACATGTAACTGGCCTAATTTCCTTATTAATTTCTGAAGTTCCTTCTTTAACTGTAGAAAATATTCGCGAAATTTTAATTAATTCTTCTGAAGATTTAATTGGTGATGAATCAGACACTTCTGGTTTTGATATATTTTATGGTAATGGGAGAATAAATGCTTATGAAGCATTATTAGAGGCCTTAACTCTAAATATTAGTGAAATCGAAGAATATAAATTTGAAATATACCCGAATCCTACAAGTGGAATTATTAATCTTGATAATAACGGAGAAATATTAAATATTAAAATATATGATATCAATGGAAAGATAGTATTTGAAAATAAAAATTATTCATTACAACAACTAAATATATCCAAATTAAATAAAGGCATATACTTTATAAAAATCAATGATTTATATACCCAAAAAATTATTAAAAAATAAAATACTGTTTTCTTGACAATTAAAATTAAAGGTGTGAATATATGATAATAACCAATTAAATAGTCGACATTTGCAGCCTTTAACAAAAACATGACAAATTTTAAAGATATAGGTGTCAATAAAGAATTACTTAAATCTATTCTAGAAATGGGGTTTGAAACTCCTACTCCTATTCAAAAAGAATCTATACCTTATCTTCTAACAAGCCGTCAAGATTTAATATCATTAGCTCAAACTGGCACAGGGAAAACAGCAGCTTTTGGATTGCCTATTATTCAACAGATAGATCCAAAAATAAAACATGTACAAGCAATAGTATTATGTCCGACTAGAGAATTATGCATTCAAATTGCTAAAGATCTAATAGTATTTTCTAAATACCTTGATTATGTTAAAGTACTCCCTGTATATGGTGGGACAAATATCGAAAAACAGATAAAATCAATTAAAAAAGGTGTTCAAATAATAATAGGAACGCCCGGAAGAACTAAAGATCTGATAAAACGTAAAATACTAAAACTAGATATAGTTAATAAAGTTGTTTTAGACGAAGCTGATGAAATGTTAAGCATGGGTTTCAAAGATGACTTAGATTTTATTTTAGACAAGACCCCATCCAATAAACAAACTATGCTATTTTCAGCAACAATGTCTAAAGAAGTAAAGAGTATATCAAGAAATTACATGAGAGATGCAAAGGAAATAGCTGTCTCTAAATTGAATTCTAGCGCAAAAAATATTGAACATCATATATATGACGTAAGCTCAAGAAATAAATATGAAGCTCTAAAAAGAATTGCTGACTTCAGTCCACATATTTATGGAATTGTTTTTTGCAGAACAAAAAGGCATACAAAAGATATAGCTAATAAATTTATGGCAGAAGGTTATAATGCTGACGCCATTCACGGTGACCTTTCTCAAAATCAAAGAGATGAAGTAATGCAAAGATTTAGAGATAAATCTTTGCAAATATTAATAGCTACTGATGTCGCGGCCAGAGGGTTAGATGTTGATGACATAACCCATATAATCAACTATTCACTTCCAGATGATCCTGAAGTTTATATTCACAGAAGTGGTAGAACAGCTAGAGCTGGGAAAAGTGGTATTTCTATAGCTATATCTAACAGCAGTGAGAAAAGAAAAATTAAATCAATTGAAAAAAAAGGAGCAATTAAATTTATTCCAAAGGAAGTTCCTTCAGGAAATGAGATTTGTTCTAAGCAATTATATAAGCTAATAGACAAGATTGAAAATGTTGATGTAGATGAGGAACAAATCAAACCATTTTTAAATAATATATACAAAAAACTTGAGTGGTTAAACAGAGAAGAATTGATTAAGAGATTTGTTTCTGCAGAGTTTAACAGATTTCTAAAATACTATAAGGAATCAAATAAACTTAATACTAAAAGGTCTATAAATAAGAGAAGCTCAAAAAAAGAAAATAGAAATGGGAAATCGCTCGCTGCATTTTCAATTAATATTGGAAGAAAACACAGAGCAACCCCCTTAGATATTATCTCAATCGTTAATAGAGCATTAAAATCTAATGATATTGAAATTGGTAAAATTGAGCTAAGTAGATACCAGACTTTTTTTGAAATTGACAAAGACTATAAGGATGATTTTGTCAAGAATATCAAAAAAATTGACTTCAAAGGAAATGAGCTTATTTTAGGTAGTCCCTCCGAATTTGAAGAAAAACCTTCTAGGCGAAGAAAAGACAGAAGAGGATCAAGAAAAAAATCAGGGTCTAGAAAAAATTCAAGAAAAAGAAGTAAAACAAAATCTCGCTTTAGATAATTAAAAACGGGAAACAATCTTTCAAAAGTCTCCCGTTTAGTACTGAAGGCGGGACTTGAACCCGCACGGATATTACTATCCATTGGATTTTAAGTCCAACGTGTCTACCAATTCCACCACTTCAGCATTA
>PACY01000048.1 GCA_002700405.1 Flavobacteriaceae bacterium
ATAATATAAAACAACAACTAAGACTTAAATAATTCTTAGCGGGTGAGTATTAACCATAAATTTGGGTACATAAAGAGTTTTAAAAAAACCACCTAATTTAAAAAAATAGAAAAATGCCAAGATCAGTAAATTCAGTAGCCAAAAGAGCTAGAAGAAAAAAAGTACTTAAACAAGCAAAAGGTTATTTCGGAAGAAGAAAAAACGTATGGACTGTAGCTAAAAATGCTGTAGATAAAGCAATGCTTTATGCATATAGAGATAGAAGAAATAACAAAAGAAATTTCAGATCCTTATGGATAATGAGAATTAATGCTGCTGCTAGACTAAATGGATTGACTTATTCCGAATTTATAAGCAAACTAAAATCTAACAATATAGAGATAAACAGAAAGGTATTAGCAGATTTAGCAGTTAACAATCCCAACGCTTTTAAAGAGTTAGTTAAAAAACTTAAATAGAGCAAATATGGACACTAAATATGTTCATATATTTACAGGCTCAATGATTGAAGTTAATAGATTAGCTTCAGACCTATCTGAAGAAGACATAAAATCAATTGTAGAAGATGAAGGTAAGTCTGCAGTATTAGCAGGATTCGCACTACCCAATTTGTCACTTACACACAGACTACTTGTAAAGAAGAAAGATGTTAAAAAAGCAGAAACAATAATTAATAATTATTTATCTAATGACTCGTAAACTAAATCTTCAAATTCACGATATAACTCATAGGCTTCTCCGTCATTGAATGGAAATAATTGCATAAAAGCAACTAAAGCTATACCTCTATCTCGATCAACTGTATAATAAGTATTAAATATACCTGACCAAGCACCTACACCTTGAGGTCTTCTACCACGTTCGTTTGGGTTAGCCTCTATTGTCCATGCAAATGAGTGAGTATCTTTGTCATCAAAAACAGTTCTTTGATCTGCATTAGGAGACCTATCAATAAATTCTGTAAGTGGATGACTAAGAGTCATGCCTTCAGGCAATTGATTAGTAAAAAATAATTCAACTGAATTATTAGAAAGAATTCGTACATCTTCAAGCTCACCGCCATTAACAAGGCATTGAAGAAATCTAATATAATCTCTTGGTGTACTTAACAGATCCCCTCCACCATAGAAATTATTCATTGGTATAGGACGCATACTTGGCATAGGTACAAACTCGCCTGAGGAGGCATCTCTCATTGACATAGGCAATAAATTCATTCTTATATTTTCTGGAAGATTATAGCCAGATTGATTCATTCCAAGAGGGTTAAATATATTTTCTTTAAAATATGTGTCAAGATCAAGACCAGAAACTCTTTCGATTATACGACCTGCAATTCCAAGACTTCTACCATAATGCCAACGATCACCAGCTTCAAAAATTTGCCTAGGCTGAGGACCATTAAAACCCCAATCATAAACACCTTCTGGAACAACTTCTGGTTGTGGCCATTCACCAAGAGAAATTCCTAAATCTTTCATAATACGCATAGAATTAAAACTATATGCGAATCCTGAGGTATGAGTTAATAAATGACGCATCGTAATTGGCTTACTTCTAGGGCGTGTAGTAAGGTCTTCATTTAGGATTTGAATTTGGTTGATCTCAGGCAAATAGCTCTCAATAGAGATATCAAGATCAATTTTTCCTTGCTCAACTAGTTGCATTACCGCTGTAGATGTAATAGCTTTTGTCATAGAAGCTATTTCGAAAACAGCATCTGGATTAGATTCTCCATAAGAATAAAAAACTGGTGATTTAGCATCTAAACCAACACCTAATACAGCAAAAGGAAGACTTGTTCTATTAAATGCATTATCTACCCTATTCTGATCAACTCTAATTTCTGAATCTGAACATCCATTTAGTGTTATCACAAAAAATATTAAAATAGCTTCTCTCATTTTAAACTTTTTTATTTTGAAAATATTTTTATTGATTAGAATGGAAGGTCTGATTCATCTTCAGATGGATTTTGTAAAGATTGTTCACTGTCAGGCTTAAATGTATCATCATTAGCTGCAGCATTCATTTTAGAATGGAATTCGTAAGGAGAATCATAAGTTTCAATATCTTCAAATTTACCTAATTGAGGAACAAATCTTAATCTAATAGTGTCTAACCCTCCATTTCTATGTTTAGAAACTATAAACTCAGCTTCACCATCAGTTGATGATCTGTCATCATCATCCCATGTATCTATTTTATAGTATTCAGGTCTATAAATAAACGATACAATATCTGAATCTTGTTCAATAGCACCTGATTCCCTTAAATCTGATAAAAGAGGTCTTTTAGACTGTCTTCCCTCAACAAGCCTAGAAAGCTGGGACAAGGCAATTACTGGAATTTTTAATTCTTTTGCAAGTGCTTTTAAATTTCTGGAAATAGTTGAAATTTCTTGTTCTCTATTTCCTGTTTTAAATGTACCTCCTGTAGTCATTAATTGAAGATAATCTACAATTATTAATTTTACATCATGCTGTGAAACTAAGCGTCTTGCTTTAGCTCTTAGGTCAAAAATTGATAATGAGGGCGTGTCATCAATAAACAAAGGCGCTTTTTCAAGATTTTTAACCCTAACATTCAATTGCTCCCACTCATGTTTTTCTAACTTACCTGTTCTCAATTTTTCAGAAGTAAGACCTGTTTCAGAAGAAATTAATCTTGTAATAAGCTGTAGTGATGACATTTCTAATGAGAAAAAAGCAAGAGGTATGCTTTGATTAATTGAAATATTACTTGCCATCGATAAAGCTAAAGCTGTCTTACCCATACCTGGTCTAGCTGCTATAATAATTAAGTCACTTTCTTGCCATCCAGAAGTTAATTTATCTATTTTACTAAAACCTGAAGGGACACCACTCAGTCCTTGCTTATTTGATATAGACTCAATTTTGTTTTTAGCTTGAATAACTAAGTTTTGAGCTGTTTCTGAAGATTTCTTGATATTTCCTTGAGTTACATCATAAAGTTTAGCTTCTGCATTATCTAATAAGTCAAAAACATCTTTTGTTTCATCATAGGAATCCATAATAATTTCATTTGAAATCTTAATAAGACTTCTTTGAATATACTTTTGAAGAATAATCCTNGCATGAAATTCAATATGAGCAGAAGATGAAACCTTTTGAGTTAGTGAAATTAANTAGAAATCTCCACCACATAATTCTAACTTCGAATCCTTCTTTAANTGGGCAGACACAGTCAATAAGTCAATAGGTTCACTTTTTTGAAAAAGTTTATGAATCGCTTCAAAAATAAATTGATGAGATTCNTTATAAAANGCTTCAGAAGTTANTATATCTATAACCTCATCTACACCTTTCTTGTCTATCATCATNGCTCCAAGAACAACNTCTTCTAAGTCTATTGCTTGAGGAGGAATTTTACCCTTTTCTAAATTAATGATTGAATTATGATCAATTCTAAGGCCCTGGAAAGATGCTGATGGTTTCATTAAGGCTAATTTAGATAATTAAAAGAATTTGAAANGAAATTAAATNTTAAAATTTTTAACCTTTAATAAACATTTAAGCTGTTAATAAAAAAATAAAATTGTTAATAATAGGAGAATTATTAAGATTTATAAACNCCCATNTTAGAATATTTNTTCATCCTTNTTTTAACTAANTCAGATGAANTCATTTCTTTAAATTCGTTATATGCATTAAGGATTGCCTCTTTTACAATTTCAAATGTCTTTTCTTTATTTCTATGAGCTCCACCAANAGGTTCNTTAATAATTNTATCTACTANTNTCATTTTTTTCATATCCTTAGCNGTTANCTTCAATGCAGATGCAGCAACCTCCTTAAATTCCCAGCTTCTCCATAGAATAGATGAACAAGACTCNGGAGAAATTACCGAATACCATGTATTATCAAGCATCATAACCTTATCTCCTACTCCAATTCCTAAAGCACCTCCAGATGCACCCTCACCAATAATTAAAACAATTATAGGAACTTTAAGNTTTGTCATTTCAAAAATNTTTNTTGCTATTGCTTCACCCTGACCTCTTTCTTCAGCTTCCATTCCAGGATATGCTCCAGGTGTATCAATTANTGTAACAACTGGAATATTAAATTTTTCAGCCTTTTTCATCAATCTTAGAGCTTTTCTATATCCCTCAGGGTTTGACATCCCAAAATTTCTATATTGTCTGGTTTTTGTGTTATTACCTTTTTGTTGACCNATAAACATAAAAGTTTGATCTCCTATTTTTCCAAGACCACCAATCATTGCTTTATCATCCTTAAAATTTCTATCACCATGCAATTCAATAAATGTATCTCCAAANATTGAATTGATNTAATCTAAAGTATAAGGTCTGTCAGGATGTCTAGACATTTGAACTTTTTGCCAAGGNGACAGATTGCTATAAATCTCTTTTATAGCAGAATTTAGTTTTTTTTGAATCTTTTTACATGTTTCAGTAACATCTACATCGCTCTTTTCTCCTAACGACCTACACTCATGTAATTGATCTTCTAATTCTTTTATAGGTAATTCAAAATCTAAATAATTCATAAAACCAATTTTACAAACATATATAATAATTAAAATTATAAAATCTTAGATACATTATGCTAAAGATTATACTATTTTTAATTCTTTCTATGTTTAATAAGTGAATTAATTATAATTGTAGCTAAAATAAGAATAGCTCCAAGATAAAACATAAAACTCATTTTTTCTTGATTTGGAAATAATAAAANAGCCAANANAATCCCATATACAGGCTCAAGATTATATGTTANCACAACTGTGAAAGGTGTTAAATATTTCATTAAACTAACAGCAGCAATAAAGGCATATGCTGTACAAACAGAACCTANTATAAATAAATAAAAATAGTCAAGGCTAAAAATANTTTCTATATAAANACTTGAAAAGGATTNAGTTATTAANAAATATGATGTTATAAANATTACTCCAGTTAANAATTCATAAAANGAAATTGTAATAGGACTATNTNTTTTTACAAGTTTTCCGTTAAAAACTGAAAANAATGAAGAAAAAANTGCAGAAAAAATACCTANAATAATNCCATTTAAATATAAGATTTCAGCCATGGTAATCAANTANACTCCAGTAATCACTAATANACCCATAANAATCTCATAATAAATTATTNTTCTTCTGAAGAATAAAGGNTCAATAAATGANGTAAAAAAAGCAGCAGTAGAAAACATAGCTAANGTTATTGANATNTTAGATTGTTCNATAGCTTCAAAAAANGTNATCCAATGCAAAGCAATAATAAGACCTGGTAAAGAAAATTTTAATAAGGTTTTAAAATCTATACTTATTTTGGTTTTACTNGNAATTAAATATATTANCGTTAAAACACTTGCAATAAGCATTCTATGCCAAACTANTGATATAGATGATACTGATATCAATTCTCCTAAAATTGCAGTAAATCCAGCAATAAAGACTAGGAAATGGAGGTGAATATAATGTTTAAAGTTGCTTGTTTGCATTTTTGTATAATAAGTATACAGCTAAAAATCCAAAAACAAAATTTGGAAACCAAACTGCAATGAAGGGAGAAAAATCAGATTGCTGAGCTAATACCCCAAAAACTTTATCAAAGAAAACATAGGTCATTGCTACTGAAATACCAAACGCTAAATTAACACCTGTTCCACCTCTTCTTTTAACAGAAGAAACAGAAAATGCAATTAATGTTAAAATAAAAATAGAAAATGGAACACTCCATTTTTTATATTTAACAACCTGGTATCTTCCTATATTAGAAGATCCTCTTAATTTCTCCTGATCAATAAATTTTACTAAATCAAAATAATTTAATGTCTCAGCAATATAATTTAGNGGAGTTAAATCAGATAAATTAAATGAAAGCAAAGTATCTAAACTCCTTTTTGTATAAATGATATCTATACTATCTGTAATAGTCCTTTTTAAATAATTTGTTAATCTATAAGTGCTGTCTTTTTTTATATATCTAATATTACTTGCATTGATCTTAAATTTCAACTTATTTTCTTGAAAATGTTCTAATGTAAAATTAGTGCCAATATTATTTTTTGTATTAAACTGAGTTAAATAGATATATTCATTATCATTTATTTTTCTAAAGATATTTTTGTCATCAATACTTTTCCTAGATCCCTTAAGGTATTTATATGAAAATTCATTGAAATCTCTGCTTGCATCTGGAACAATAAAAATTCCAAGAATAAGGGCAGCAAATGCAATCATAGCTGATCCAATCAAGTATGGTTTAATAAGTTTTTTTAAAGAAAATCCTGAACTATACAAAGCTACAATTTCAGAATCAGATGCTAACTTAGAAGTGAACCATATAACTGAAAGAAATAAAAATAGTGGTAATAGTGAATTTGAAAAATATATAGTAAAATTATAGTAGAACTCTAACACCTCATTAAAAGGAACATTGTTTGATAAAATTTTATCAATATTATCTGCAAGATTGACTACGATAGCAATCGGAACAAAAAGTATTTGAATTGAAATATATGTTACTAAATATTTCTTTAATATGTACCAGTCTATTATTTTCAATTAACTATAATCTTTTATTTAAAACCTTTACCATTTTGTTTTTCCAATTTAAAAAATCTCCATCTATTATACGTTGTCTAGACTCAGAAATTAGCCAAGAATAAAATCCTAAATTATGTATTGAAGCAATTTGCTTGCCTAAAATTTCATTTACAGAAAAAAGATGTCTTAGATAAGCTTTTGAGTATTGTTTATCAACATAAGTAATATCATCCTGATCAATTACTGAAAAATCATCTTTCCATTTATTATTTTTTATATTAATTATACCTTTTGAAGTAAAGAGCATTCCGTTTCTTGCATTTCTTGTAGGCATAACACAATCAAACATATCTACTCCTAAAGCTATATTCTCAAGAAGATTTATAGGAGTACCAACACCCATAAGATATCTTGGCTTATCTAAAGGGAAAATTTCACAAACCAACTCAGTCATAGCATACATTTCTTCAGCAGGCTCACCAACAGATAATCCTCCAATAGCATTTCCAAACGAATTAGTATTTGATATATATTCAGCAGATTGCATCCGAAGATCTTTATATGTACTTCCTTGCGCTATAGGGAATAAAAACTGCTCATATTCATACTTGTTCTCTGTTGAATTAAACCTCTTAATACATCTATCTAGCCATTTATGCGTTAGCTTCATTGAATTTTTTGCGTAATCATAATCACATGGATAAGGTGGGCATTCGTCAAAAGCCATAATTATATCAGCACCGATTGATCTTTGAATATCAATAACTTTCTCAGGGGTAAATAGATGAGAACTGCCATCAATATGATTCTTAAATTTAACACCATCATCAGTTATTTTTCTGTTTGATGCTAAAGAGTAAACCTGGTATCCACCTGAATCAGTTAATATATTACCACTCCAATTTATAAATTTATGAATTCCTCCAGCTTTTTCAATTATATCAATACCTGGTCTTAAATACAAATGATATGTATTCCCTAAAATTATGTCAGCATTTATTTGATTTTTTAATTCCCTTTGATGTACAGCTTTAACAGTTCCTTGTGTGCCAACTGGCATAAAGACAGGGGTTTTAATTTTACCATGAGAAGTCTCTATAGCACCTGCCCTAGCATTTGAATTAATATCTGTATTCTCAATTGTAAATTTCATAAATATGAAAAACAAATATAAATAACATTAGCCCAATTAATTCTTAATAAAACTCTAATATTATAAATTTTAAGTTTTTGTTAATAAATGGTTTTAAAATAATTTCATATTAGTAAAACAAAATTCTAATTTAACACAATCAAAATTCTACGATAAAGAATGATAGATATCAATCATTTACAGGCATTAACTACTCAGGTTCGTAGGGATATTCTAAGAATGGTACATAAGGTAAACTCTGGACACCCTGGCGGCTCATTAGGTTGTGCAGAATTTTTTGTATGTCTGTTTAATAGTATTATGGAAAGAAATAATGATTTTGATATGAATGGATTCAATGAAGATCTTTTCTTTCTAAGTAATGGGCATATATCTCCTGTATTTTATAGTGTATTGGCTAGGTCAAATTATTTTGATGTTTCTGAACTCAGCACATTTCGTTTAATTGATTCAAGACTGCAAGGACACCCAACAACTCATGAAGGTCTACCCGGTGTTAGAGTTGCTTCTGGATCATTAGGTCAAGGGCTTTCAGTTGTTCTTGGAGCTGCTCACTCAAAAAAATTAAATAATGATGATAAGTTAATATTTAGTCTACATGGTGATGGAGAATTACAAGAAGGTCAGAATTGGGAAGCAATAATGTATGCATCTGCAAAAAAAATAGACAATATTATCGCAACAATAGATGTTAATGGTCAACAAATTGATGGGAGTACATCTAATGTTCTTGATATAGGAAATTTAAGATCAAAATTTGAAGCATTTGGATGGATTGTGTGTGAAATAAACAAGGGAAATGATATACAATCAATTATTGACGGAATGAATAATGCTAAATCTAAAACAGGTAATAAAAAACCTGTTTGTGTACTCTTAAATACTGTTATGGGGAATGGGGTTGACTTTATGATGCATACACATGAATGGCATGGTAAAGCACCAAATGATGAACAATTAGAAATAGCTTTAAATCAAAACCCCGTAACTCTAGGAGATTATTAAATGAAAGTATACGACTATACAGAAAAAAAGGATACCAGAAGTGGCTTTGGTGATGGTTTGACAGAGCTTGGCAAAATAAATCCCAATGTAGTTGCATTGTGTGCTGATTTAACTGGATCATTAAAAATGAATGAATTTAAAAAAAATCATCCAGAAAGATTTTTACAAGTTGGTATTGCGGAAGCTAATATGATGGGAATTGCTGCAGGACTCACAATTGGAGGAAAAATTCCATTTACAGGAACATTTGCTAATTTCTCAACTGGAAGAGTATATGATCAAATACGCCAATCTATTGCTTATTCGGGGAAAAACGTAAAAATATGTGCCTCTCATGCCGGAATAACACTTGGAGAAGACGGAGCAACTCATCAAATATTAGAAGATATTGGTTTGATGAAAATGCTCCCTGGAATGACAGTTATAAACACTTGTGATTATAATCAAACCAAAGCTGCTACTATTGCTATTGCTAATCATAAAGGACCTGTTTATCTTAGGTTTGGCAGACCAAAAGTTCCTGTTTTTACACCCGAAAATCAAAGTTTTGAAATTGGAAAAGCAGTACAACTTCAGGAAGGAAATGATGTGACAATTGTAGCTACAGGACATTTAGTATGGGAAGCATTAGAAGCAGCTAAAATATTACATGATAAAGGGATTAGTGCTGATGTTATTAATATCCATACAATTAAGCCTTTAGATAAGGAAGCAATATTAAAATCAGTTAAAAAAACAGGGTGTATAGTAACTGCAGAGGAACATAATTATCTAGGAGGTCTTGGTGAAAGCGTATCTCGTGTATTGGTTTTAAAAAACCCTAGCCCACAAGAATTTGTTGCAACTAATGATACTTTTGGTGAATCTGGTACTCCTGCTCAACTAATGGAAAAATATGGTCTTTGTGCAGGCTCAATTGTAGAAAAATCAGAAAAAGTAATCAAGAGAAAATAGTAAGTGAAATGCTTTAATAAAATTAGTCGTCTCTTGATTCAGTGTTGTCTGTATCTAAATAGTTAGGAATACCATCACCGTCAGTATCATCATTTGTAGGATCTCCGTCCCCTATATCATTTTCTGGATCTCCATCTCCATCTCTATCGACAGTTAAGTCTGTATCAGGCTCAAGGTCTTCATCAATTGTTAACGTACCGTCATTGTCATCATCACTATCAACAAAATCTGCATATGGATCATCATCAGTATTATCATCAGTTAAGTCTAGATTCCCATTTAAATCTTCTAAATGAGAAGGTACATTATCATAATCATGATCGTTTTCTTCAGATTCTAAGAGTTTAAATTTAAAAATAAGGTTTGAGTATACTGGTACTGATCCAGCAGCACTAGAATAATACCCCATCCCTGAAGGCAAGAACATTAAACCAATTCCAGGGTTATTATAATCAACTGTTCCATCATCATTAACGATAAAATCTGTAGCATTATTAAATTCAGGAAGTACTCTGCTCCATCCAGCTATTGTATTGGTTAAATCAAAATCTACAGGAGTTGAAGAACTATCAAATATTATTCCATCCATAAGACTCCCTTCATAATTAACTCTAACTCTATCTGAAAAATTTGGCGATGTTTCAGATGCTCCTTGACTAATTTTTAGAATATAGTATTCATATTCAATATCAAAGTATGTAGTAGTTAGTGTTATTATATCATCACTAAGCATAGTATTTTGATCTGGATCAGGTAAATTTCCGTCTTCAGGTAGTTCAGAAATAATAATTTCATCTAAAGTGAAGTTTGGATTGTTTTGCAAATAGGCAGAATTATAGTAATGAGTATCGAAATAGCCTAAAAGAGAATCTCTATCAATAAGTTGTTGTTCAGTCCTGTCATTTTCAGGAATGTCTACTAATCCACTATCTGGATCTTCAGGACATGAGTAAAATAAAACTAAAAATAAAAAGAAAAAAAAATGTACTTTATATCTCATTTGCTTTAATTTTACATGTAAAAGTACAATTATTATATTGTAAATTGTTAAGTTTTAACAATCTTTTAAGTAGTTAAATTTATATGGCAATGGAAGACAAAATTATAATACTTAATGACACTCAAATTAGAAGTAAACTAAAGAGAATTTCATATCAAATATTAGAAGCAAATTTAAAAACTTCTGACATTGTTATTGCTGGAATTGAATCTAACGGCTATAAGATTGCAAAAGAAGTAAAGAAAATTCTTAATAAAATTTCTGAATTAGAGGTTATTTTGTGTAAAGTAATTATTGATAAAAAAAATCCAAGAAGCCCTATCAAAACTTCTATAAATAAAGAGATTTATACAAACAAATCAATTGTATTAATTGATGATGTGTTAAATTCTGGATCAACACTAATTTATGGAGTGAAGCACTTTTTAGAAGCAGAATTAACACAATTTAAAACAGCTGTATTAGTAAATAGAAATCATAAAAAATTTCCAGTAAAAGCTGATTTTAAAGGAATTTCTCTTTCAACATCTATACAAAACCATGTACTAGTTGAATTTAAAGGGTCTAAGATTGAAGCATTAATAGTTTAATCTAGTCAATATCTCATTAACTATTTTAGTTTCTGATTTTTGGTCACATTCGACAATAATATTACTCTTAATGTAATACCTATTTCTTTCAAATATATGCTTTGCTATATATTCCTTTAATTTATCCTTTGAAAAATTTCTTAAAATAATAGGAGGGTCTTTAAATAAAATATCTGCAAGATTATTTATTGAGTATTTTAAATATATACTTACAATATTCCTGCTTGTAATAAGTTTAACATTATTTGAATAGCAAGGAGTACCTTCTTCAAGAGACAAAATAAATTTTGTTTCATTTTTTATTAAATTCTTAAGATAATTGTTCTCAATTTTTCTAAATATTATATGCCCTTTACTTATTAATATTTTTGGTATACTTATTTTTTCTTCTTTTTCAATTAACTGATGTAGATCAATAAAATTTAAATCTAGTTTATTAGCTATTTTTTTAGCAATATTTATTTTATTTGATCCTGTATAACCTACAACAACTATAGTCATATTAAAGCTTCGATATTAATATCTAAATTTCATTGTAATATAAATTAAAGATTTTATATTTGCAGCCTTGTATATGAGTTAATTTTGACCTGGTAGCTCAGTTGGTAGAGCATCTCCCTTTTAAGGAGAGGGTCCTGGGTTCGAGCCCCAGCCAGGTCACAACTTCACAGATAAATCTATTTTCATAAATTAATATAGAATTTTAATCTTACTAATATTTTTTGGGATAGTGCATTTATTATATTTACCAAATGTTTTATATCTATAGATGGCTATAATATTATATATAAAATCTAATATTACAAAAGGAACATATCTAATTAATTTTAAACAAAGTTTATTAAACCTAATATTTGATAAACAATAAATGATTGCTTCTGACTTAGTAAGAATCTCATTTTCCTCAGTGATTACAAAAACAGTATTGGCTAACTTAATCTTTGGATAATTGTCTTTAATAAACCTACTTTGAAAAGTTGTAAAATAAAACTTATTATTAAGATCTCTTTCTGAAATCAATAAGACATACCTGTTACATAAAATACAAAATCCATCAAAAACAACTATAATCTTCTTCATAATTAAAATTTATACTGTAAAGTCATATAAGTATTTCTAGGTGGAGATGGAATTATTCCAGGGCCAGGATATCCTGTAGCTCTTCTAGTAAAATAATGATTATTTAACATATTATTTATTCCTGATTCTAATCTAATTCTTTTAAAAGAATATGAAATTGAAAAATCTAAAATTTCATAAGAAGGTATAATTCCTATAACTCCACTTAAATTTGAATTTATTGCATTTGTAGAATCTGAAAACTGATCTGACAAATATGAATATTGTAAATAACTTGTAAAATTTTTATATCCAAATTTTAATCCAGTTTTGAAGTTGTATTTTGGAACAAATTCTACTTCATTCCCTTGCACCCCAGGTTCATTTGAAGAATTATATTTTGATTGTATTATTGATAGATTCAAGAAAGTATTAAAAATATAACTATCATTAAGGTTTATTAGCTTTTTTAAATTTATATCAATCAAGTTCTCAATTCCAAATATTTCTGCATCACCTGTATTTGTTCTAAATGCCTTAGTATTACCATCTTCAAAAAGCTTTTGTACAAATCCAATTCTGTTTTTATATGAAAGGTAAAATAAGCTAAAATCATAATTTATATAATTATCAATATTTCCTCTAAATCCTAAATCAACAGTGTAACCATTTTCATCAACTATATCTGTATCTATTGCATATGCTGGATTTACTGTGCTTATATCAGCAAAAGTTACAGATCTATAATTTTGAGAAATATTTGCATAAGATTCAATATCCTTACTAATATTATATGTTAATCCAAGTCCAGTAAGAACAAAAGATCTTTTATTTTCTCTATTCTCATATATTGTATCATGACTAATAACATTCATTGCCGCATCCTGGACTATTCTCTCATAAGTTCCTTGAGCTTTAGTATTAATAAATTCAATTCTAAAACCTGGAGTTAAAGATAAGTTGTCAGATAATTTTATTATAGTTTCTCCAAAAATTGAAATATTTTGATTTGGATATTTGTAGTCTGATTGATTGACATAATTAGGGAATTCATTATTATAAAAGTTAAAATCAGCATCAGAAAATTCAGATCCTGGACCTTGCTTACTATAGTTATTAGATAAATATAATTTTGAGCCTATTACAAAAATTGACTTAAGATTAAAGAGATTGTAATTACTTAAAAACTTTGATTCAAAACCAAAATTATTAAAGTCTCCTTTAATCAAGTCTCTAACATTATTTGAATCTACTTGATCAACTCTATTAACTCTAAATCCTAAAGCATTTCTTACAGCATTTAAACCAAATAAATTAAATGATAAAATTTTTAAGTCATTAAACTTATGTTCAAATTTAAGGTTGTAAAGAGACCAATCAACATTAAACCAATTTCTAGCACGATTACTCAGAAATGGATCATTGTTGAACATAGTATCATTCAAACCTCCTGCTTGTTGACTTAAGTATGTAAAATATGTTATATCCATTGATAATTTTGATTTATCGTTGAAATCATAAGTTGATCTAAGAAAAAAGTTTTTTGAATTAAAAAATGAGTTTTCTCTGAACCCATCACCCTGTTTAAAATTAATAAAGGAATAATATCTAAACTTATTTTTTGATCCCTTTATACTTGTAAAATTTGTATATAAATTATTACTTCCTATTGTATTTCTAAAATTGAATTCTAACTCTTGATTTTTTATTGCATCATCTAAGACAAAATTAACTAAACCACCAAATTGTGTCCCATATTGAAGAGATGCTGCACCCCTAACAATTTGAATATTTTTAATTGATTCTGATGGAGGTGTATAATAACTCTCAGGGTAACCCAATACATCAGCGCTAATATCATAACCATTTTGCCTAGTATTAAAGTTTGATGTTCTATTTGGATCTAACCCTCTTCCTCCAATATTCAATTGAATTCCAGCATCATCATTTTGATAAATATTTAACCCTGCAATTTGTGAATATATCTGTCTAGAATTATTACTAGCAAGATTAGCCATTGTTTCAGATACTAATATAACTTCATTTTTTTTGCCTTTATAAATGCTAGTTCCCTCGAATTCATTTAATCTATTTAAAGAAAAGATTTTATTATTTCTTGCAATAATTACAATTTCATCTAAATTTTCTATTAGAGAAGATAAATAGATATTTTTTTTATTTAAAATATCAGATATTTGAAATTCTTTGATTTTGTAATTTTCAGAAAAAAATGCAATAACTGATTTGTTTTCATATGAAAATATAAAAAAACCCTTATCATCAGAAATTGTAATCAAACCTGAAATAGAAGAGTAAATTTTTACATTAGCAATCCCCTTATTTGTATTTTCATCAATAATATATCCTGATATTTCATTTTGAGAAAAAACAAAATTTGATGAAAAAAATAATATTACTATAATTCTATAAAAATCTCTTAATATCATATTTAAAAGGCATTATCCATTCTTTGTTTTTAAGTGATCTATTTTGTTTATATAAGTTAACTGTTGGGTCTATATATAATTGACTCGGCCTCCCATTTATTGTCACATAGCTTTCAGCATAAACCGCAATATCCTTAAATCCTTTCTTTTGGTAAATATCACCAATATAATGAGCATATTCTAAAATAAAATCAGATTGGAAACTCATTTGCTTTTCCTGGAATTCGGTAAGATAATCTTTATTGTCAATTAAAATATGTTTTCCGTTAGTTTGATCTATAACTTTTAGTGTTGTATATCCTGTTTTTTCAACTAACATAACTCTCCAAGAAAATCTATAACCTTGTTCAGTCCATAGAAGCTCTCCTGGATAAAATTTATTTCTAAGAGGAAATATCACTTGAACAAATAAGAAAATGCAAACAAAAATTAAAGATAATTGATTTATAAATGATTTTTTTTCTAATATCTTTTCTTCATAAATCTTGTTATAATTTATTTTAAATGATTTACTGATAAAATCTAATATTTTTTTATGAACTGAGTTGTCAAAGAAAATTATACAACTAAATATCATAATATAAGGGAACATGCCTATAGGTGGAAATAAAATTCTAGTTAAGACATGAAATACTATTACCATTACAAATGCAAAAATTCGAGTTCTTTTGACTAGAAGTAAAAAAGGAATCGATATGTCATATAGCATGCCACCCCAACTAAACAAATAATGTATGAATTCTTTTTGCAGCAATGTATCACCAATTAATGGTATTGAATATTTTTCTTTTAACCATAGTTTAAGAGGTTGTGCTTGAATTAACCAGTCCGAATTTATCTTAGCTAATCCAGCATACAGATATACAATTATTAGCAATATTTTAAGACTATCAACAGACCATCTAGGAATTTGAAATTTATTCCTTGCTGAATCAATTGAAAAATAGCTTGAAGCAGGTAAAAAAATCATCAATAAACTAATACAGCTTATAAGGTAGTAATGGTTTAGATATGTTGTCTTATCCATTAACTCTATGTATGTAAAACTAAGGAATAAGGTAATTATTGCAAATCTGTATTTATATCCAATTGTCACAAATAGTCCAGACAAAAAACAAATAAAAAAAATTAAATATGTATAAAGACCAAGGGGTTCTACCCAAGAAAACCCTAAATAAGTAAAATGAAAATCAGGTTCAAGATATAATTTTTCGATCCAACCCCTAGACCAAAACCTAATAATACTAAACATCACTAATATACCAAAGCCAATCCTATAAACCGTTAGTGAAAATGGAGGTATGTTTGTGTTTAGATACTTTAATATATTTTGTTTCATTATTGATTAAATGAAGTTAATCTCCATCCGCATCAAAATAATCCACTGAAATCCCAAGGATTGACAACATATTAGTTTTTAATCTTACAACACCTTGTTGTATTGCATCATATGCTTCAAGCATTTTTATATTATCAGTTTGAATTTGTAATGCAAAGTTATCATCTAACAGCATTAATTTTTGCATAGAATTGTCAAATGAAGAAACAATATCATCATTTAATCCAATAAACATTAAAGAGTCTGAATAATTTGTATCATCCAAATATCCTAAATAATCATATAAGCCTTCTCCATCTGTTTGAGATCCAAAATGTTTTCCAAGAAAGAAATTTTTAGAAGCATTAAGTGCTTCAATTGATAGTTGTTTAGAAATATTACTTTTATAATAAGCTTCAACATTTTGAGGTAAAACATCCGACCACACTCCAGCAGGAATCCCAATTTTATTAGCTCTCAATCCTTTTTCGTAATAGTATATGAAATCATTAGTTAACATATTTAAACTTGAGCTAGATGTATTTCCATTTGAATTAATAAAATCTTCTTTATTGTTTTGCCAATATTCCAAAACAGCATCAGAGTTGCTTACCATTTTATCAACCAAAAGAATCAAATAATTCATATAGATATTATTTTCCTGGTTTTCAAGATAAACGTCTAATATTAATTCATTAGTTTCAGCAATTCCAAATAATAAATAATCAATTGCTGGAAAGCCTTGAGATGAATATTGGTTAGGATTATTATCAAGATCAATATTGTCTGAATTCAAATTGTTTTCTATTCTAGTAACATTTGCAGGGTAAATATTCATTTTTTGGATAAAATAAATCTCCTCAGCTAGACCAATATTAAACATTTCGATATGCTGCCACATCTTATACGCCTCAACAAAACTCTCTTGAACATTTAAGAGATTTCCAATGCTTCTATCTTGATTAAATACAGAAACATTAGAACTAAAATTATCAAGCCCAAGATCAAAGCTAGTATGAGCTGGTAAAATTATGTTATTGGCAATATTAGATAATAATGCTTGTCTGTTGTAGTTGTCAGAGCTATTCCCATCATTATCATTATTGTCAGAGCACGAAAACAGAACTATAAGAATTAAAAAAAGTGAAGAGTATTTACTTAAATTCATAATACAATATAATTGAAATAGGAAACAGCAAATAATTTCGCTATTTCCTATTTTATAAATTAAATTAAAAAAACAAAATTAATTAACAAAAACTGCAATTTGTTAATCAATATTTAAAGTAACGCCATTAGCTTCAAATGCTGCATCAATTTGAGCAATCATTCCAGATTGACTAGGATTAGCTGAGTTATAACCAGCAGATATTAATCCAAAACTAGCTTCCATACCTATAACAGCATAAAAATTAGCGAAGTAATTGTCTAAGAAATATTCAACTGTTGCTTTATCCATAAATGGCTCATCATTTCCATTATTTGTAAACTGTAAACTCAAAATAAATCCATGTGCTTCAGAAAGAGCGTGAAATGCTCCAGCAATATTTCCAGATTGCATTTTACTCAGATAATCGTTCATATAATGTATAGCATAATAACCTATAACTTTTGAAAGCTCAACTTGAATTATATCTGCTTGTTGATCTCTCAAACTATAGTCCTTGTTTACAATTGCTGTTCTTCCCATAATAAATGCATCATAAACAACTTGAGCTATTCCTGGCTCATAATTATCATTTACTTTTTCGAAATACTTCATTAATAAATTTCCATTAACAGCTCCAGGAGTACTTCCTGATACACTTATATCTGGTTCTTGACCATATAAATAACCAAAACCTTCATCCCATTTATGTTCCATATCAGTATAATTATTATCACCCGAAAGAACGTCATTATCATTATCGTCTATTCTAGTTCCAGAATCTAATTGATTTGGATGAATATAATTATTTACAATCTGATCAAGAGTAAATGCACCAATTAAACCTTTAAAAAAAGTTTGATCTATTTCTTGACCCATTGCATTAAACTCATATGTAGATGATCCATCAAGAGTAGTCATAGCACCAGCAACTCCTTGCATAGCATCACCATTAAAATTTGGAACAACACTATGTGCAAAGTCAGTAATCATAGCATCAAATCTTGCTTTCGTAGTAGCGCTTCCAGAAAGAGTAGAAGCAGCTGTCTTTGATCGAATAATTTTTGAAGTTCCATTAAGATCAGGATTTGAAAAACCTGCTGAAGTACCATCAGAACCACCAAACATTAGCATTAAAGAAGCCTCATCTGTTTCAGCGGTATTTAAAGCTCCATAAAGCTCATCAGCCTGATTTAATCTAGTTGTTTGGCCAGAAAAACTAACCGAAGTAGTGTTATTTCTTGTAAATTCATAAGTTTCAGGAGGAGTAATTAGACTACTGCCATCATCATCTGAATCAGAATCACAAGCAAAAATAAAAATAGTCAACATTAAAAACATTGACTTATAAATTAAATTTTTCATATTTCTCATAATAATTATATTTTTTTTAATAATTGAATGCAAATATATATAATTATTTAGAATCAGTCTAAATTAAAATAAGAAAATTATAATTTTTTTTTAATTAGTAATAAAAGGGAGTAATATATAGATTATTCAATAAAAAAATTAGAGCATCTTTTATCGAAATAAATTAAATCATCCTCTTGGAATTCAAAATAAACACTAGTATTTATTTTAATTGGTTTATTTGAAATTAATGACCAGATACTGCCATTATAATTACCAACTAACCTGTAATCCTTACCTTGAAAAAAACATTTTTCAACAACAAAAGAGCAGTCTGAATCATTAACAATCTTAACATTTTCAGGTCGTATATAATAATCCTTTTCTTTGAATGATAATTTATTTATATCTCCTAGCATTTCAGCACAATAACAATTGGCTGGATCACAATACATTGTCTCAGGAGTTGAGTATTGCTGTAATATCCCTGCCTTAAATATTAAAATCCTATCTGAAATGTTAAGTACATCATTTATATCATGAGTCACAAGGATTGTTGTAATACTCAATTTTTTTATGATTTTATATATTTCATCTCTAATAATAAATTTAATATTTGCATCAAGATTACTAAAAGGCTCGTCCAAAAGAAGTAAATCTGGCTCTCTAACTATAGATCTTGCAATGCAGGCCCTTTGTTGTTCTCCGCCTGACACCTCATGAGGATATCTGTTTAATACTTGCTCTAAACCAGTTAGTGAAATTATTTTTTTAAGATTAACTTTATATTTATCATCTAGATTAAATTTGATGTTTTCTAAAATATTTAAATGTGGAAATAATGGATAGTCCTGAAACACATAACCAATCTTTCGCTTTTGAGGTTTAACAAAAGTGTTATCATTATTAATAATACTCTCATTTAGAATAATTGCACCTGAATTAATATTTTCTAAGCCTGCTAAACATTTTAAAAATGTTGTCTTGCCAGAACCACTCTCTCCTACAAAAGATATAATTTCACCTTTATCAACCGAAAAATTAAGTTTTTTAATTATAGGATTTGATTTATGGTAATATTTAACTAAGTCTTTAACTTCTAAATACATTATTCTTATCTAAATAATTTTTTAAAATGATTAACAATATAGAGCAAATTGAAATAATTACAAACGAATAGATACTTGAAATCGGAATCATTTCTTCAACGGCAAATTCATAAGTTTGAGTAGCTAATGTGTCAAAATTAAAAGGCCTTAAAATTAAAGTTATAGGTAGCTCTTTCATAATATCAATAAATACTAATATTAATGCAGCAAAAAAAGAATATTTATTTATTGGTAAGTAAATTTTTTCGAATAATTTAAAATTATTTAATCCAAGAGTTTTTGCAGAAAGGTCATATGTTTCAGGTTGCTTATCAAAGCTAGATTTAATAGGAGATTTTCCAACGGCTAAAAATCTAATAAGATATGCATAAATAAGAATGAAAAAATAAACTAAAAATGTCCCTAGTAAATTCACTGAACTAATTGATTGATCAATAGAATTAATAAATACTATTAGCGCTAAAGCAACTACTGCTCCTGGAATTGAATATCCTAGAGAAATAAATTGATTTACATAATAGTATATCCTTGATTTTGAGAGTTTTTCACTGAATAAAAAGAAAATAGCAAGAATTAAAATTAAAAATGATGAAATTAAAGACACCGTGACTGAATTGAATGTTAGGTGAAGTAATCTTTTTAATTCAATCCTATCAACATTATCAAATATATTATACAAATTAAATAATACTGGAATAATAAAAGCTAATAATATTGGAATTAAACAACTTAAATAAACCCATACCACCCTTTTACTAGAAATATTTGAAAGAAGGGATATTTTACTATTTTCTGTAAAAGAGTATCTTTTATTTTGAATGAAAAATCTTTCAATAAAAAAAAGAAACATCACTATAAATAATAATATTGATGAGAGCTGTATTGCAGCCTCTGTGTCATTCATAGAATTCCATGATCTAAAAATACCTATAGTATAAGTGTTGACTCCAAAATATTTTACAGCTCCATATTCATTTAAAACCTCCATAATTACTAGAAATAATCCCGAAAAAATAGCAGGTCTAGAAAGAGGAAGAACAACTTTATAAAATGCCTTAAAGCCTGAAAGACCTAAGTTTTTTGAAATATCAATATATTTAGATCCAAATAGGCTAAAAGAAATCCTTGAAACACTATATATATAAGGGTATAGAGAAAAAGCTAAAATTATCCCTAATATTTCTATTTGTAATAAATCTGCTTTTATCCTAAAAGGACCTGTAAAACTTAAGATTTCACTATAAGTAAAAGCCATTATATAGGTAGGTATTGAAAGTGGAAGATACAATGCTAAATCTATTAATTTTCTTCCTTTAAATCTATAATTACTAATATACCAAGCTGGAATAATTCCAAAAACTAATGAAAAAAGCGAAGTAATGATTACCAGATATAATGTATTTACTGAATAATCAAAAATTAAATTTTCAAAAATATATGCTAAAGAATCATTGTAATTAAAAAAAGTGGATGATATTAAGAATATAATAGGAAAAAATAAAATTAAAAACACACATACAACTAAAGATTCTCTATTAAATATGTGTCTAAAATTAAACATCTATTTCCACCCAGTTTTATCAAATACCTTTATAGCTTCATTTCTATAGGTGCCCAGTTTATTTAAATCTAATTCATCTATTTTGAACTCTCCCCAAGACTGTACTATCTCTGAAGGCATCACTAAAGGATTAGCAGGGTATTCATAACTATTATTCACGTAAGTTTCTTGAGCTTCTACACTAGTTAAATATTCTAACAATTTAATTGAATTTTGTTTATTCGGTGCATTTTTTGTCATTGCAAATCCAGAAATATTTATATGACTTCCTCTTTCATTTTCACCTTGATTTGGAAAAAAAACAGAAACAGAATTACCAGCATCAACTTCTTGCTGTTTTTCAGAGGATAATAATAAGCCAATATAGTAAGAGTTTACAATGGCGATATCACCTTGACCTGCAGCAATTGCTTTAACTTGATCCCTGTCATTTCCTTTAGGGTCTCTAGCAAAATTATTTACTATACCCGAAGACCATTTTTCAACCGTCTCTTGGCCAAGATTTGCATACAAAGATGACATTAGTGCTTGATTATATGCATTTGAAGAAGATCTTACAAGAATCCTTCCCTTCCATTTCTCGTCAGCTAAATCTTCATAAGTACTTAACTCAGATGCCATAACTCTATCATTACTATAAACAAGAATTCTAGCTCTATATGTAATAGGAATCCAATATCCATTTTTATCTATTAATTCTTTACTTACATTATTATTGATTTCATCACTATTAATCTTTTGAAACAATCCCATCTCAGCACCTTTTTGAAGCTTACCAGCATCAACTGTAACAAATAAATCTGCTGGACTATTTGCACCTTCATTCTTTAATCTCTCTAAAAGCTCATCAGCATTTGCTTTAATAACATTAACTTTTATTCCTGTCTTTTGTTCAAAATTCTCATATTGCTTCTTATCAACTTCATAATGTCTTTGACTATAAATATTAATTTCATTAGACTCGTTAGTATCACAACTATAGACTATACATAAAACAGAAAGAATAGATATTAAATAGTTTTTCATAATAGATATAAATTTTTTAGGATTGAATTCAAATATAAGTAATTGTTTAGAATCATTCTAAATTAAATAATTAAATTATTAAAATGTATATGGAGATTTACAAAATAAATTGATTAATCCCTTATCTTTGCATTCTAATTTTAGTTGCGTACGTGGCGGAATTGGTAGACGCGTTAGGTTGAGGGCCTAATAACTAAATAAGTTGTGGAAGTTCGAGTCTTCTCGTACGCACAAATGTTATCAATAATAGTTTAAAATGAACAAATCTATATCAATTATTGGTTCTGGTTTTTCTTCTTTATCTGCTGCATGTTATTTAGCAAAACAGGGATATAAAGTTTCTGTTTATGAAAAAAATAATGATTTTGGAGGAAGAGCACGACAAATAAAAGAAAATGGGTTTACATTTGACATGGGGCCAAGCTGGTATTGGATGCCTGATGTATTTGATAGATTTTTTAAAGATTTTAATAAAAAAACTAGTGATTATTATAAGTTGACTAAGTTAAATCCTGCATATTCTGTCTATTTTGATGAAAATAATACCATTCCAATTGAAGATTCATTAGAAAAAATATGTAATAGGTTTGAAAAAATAGAACCTGGAAGTTCAATTAAATTAAAGAAGTTTGTTTTAAATGCAAGAGAAAACTACAAAGTCGCTGTCCTAGATTTATTATATAAAATGCCTGGAGAATCACCACTAGAATTAATAACCATAGATACAATAAAAAAAGTAAAATACTTCCTAACAAATATAAGAAAAGAGGTAAGGAAAGATTTTAAAAATCCTATGCTTAGAGCGATTCTTGAATTCCCTGTATTGTTTTTAGGAGCAAAACCATCAGATACTCCTGCCTTTTATAATTTTATGAATTATGCTGATTTTGGGCTAGGAACATTCCAACCAAAAAACGGATTTTATGATGTAGTTCAAGCAATGATTTCTCTTGGAAAATCTCTTGGGGTTTCTTATGAAAATAATTCTGATGTAAAAAAAATTATAACAAATAACAATAAATTAGTAGGTCTAGAAATTAATGATAATTTTATTGGATGTGATATTGTTATTTCTGGAGCAGATTATAATTTTACAGAAAAATTACTTCCTAAAAATCTGAGACAGTATAGTAAAAAATATTGGGATAAAAGAATATTGGCACCTTCAGCATTATTATTTTATGTAGGGTTTAATAAAAAATTAGATAACATAGAGCATCATAACCTGATCTTTGATACTGATTTTGATCAACATGCAATTGAAATTTATGACAATCCAAAATGGCCAACTAATCCATTATCATATGCAAGCTTTACATCTAAAACTCATAAACACACAGCGCCAAAAGGTTGTGAGAATGGATTTTTTCTTATTCCAATTGCTCCAAATCTTAAAGACAATCAACAAATAAGGGATAAATATTTTGATGTACTAATAAATAAACTTGAAAAAATTACCAAGCAAGATTTAAGAGATAATATTATATATAGAAAAAGCTATTGTGTAAGTGATTTTATTAATGATTATAATTCATATAAAGGTAATGCCTATGGATTAGCTAATACATTATTACAAACAGCATTTTTAAGGCCAAAACTTAGAAGTAAAAAAGTTAGTAATCTTTATTTCTGTGGACAACTTACAGTACCTGGACCAGGCGTCCCTCCCGCTATTGTATCTGGAAAACTTGTAAGTGATTTGGTAATAAAATATGAAGAAAATTAAAAATTATTTTTAAATTGTAAATATATTAGAGTTTTAAAAAATGAAAAAAATATTTGATGAAGTTTCGTATAGCTGCAGTAAGAAGGTTACAAATACTTATAGCACATCATTTTCAATGGCCTGTAAAATGCTGTCAAAAAATATACGAAAAGACATATATAATATTTACGGTTTTGTAAGATTTGCTGATGAAATCGTTGATTCATTTCATGATTATGATAGAAATATGCTTTTTGAAGAATTTAATAATGATTTAGAGAGAGCATTAGAAAATAAGATACATTTAAATCCTATATTAAACTCATTTCAAATAACCTATCACAAATACAACATTAATAAAGAGCTTGTAGATGCATTTATGGATAGTATGAGGAAAGACCTCACAGTTACCAAATATAATACACAGAAGGAATATGAAAATTATATCTATGGATCGGCAGATGTAGTAGGCTTAATGTGTCTTAAAGTTTTTGTAAAAGGAGATGAAAAAAAATATAAAACACTTAAAGATTATGCTATGCGATTAGGCTCTGCATTTCAAAAAGTAAATTTCTTAAGAGACTATAAATCAGATCTTGAAATATTAAAAAGATCTTATTTCCCAAACATTCAATTAAACAATCTAGATGAGAGTACTAAAAAAGAAATTATTAGCGATATTGAAATGGATTTTAAAAAAGGCTTAATGGGTATAAAATTACTTCCAATTGACGCTAAATTTGGAGTTTTTATGGCTTACAGGTATTACAATCAATTATTGAAAAAACTTAAAAAAACACCTGCGCCAGAGATAAAAAATGCAAGAGTTAGAGTTCCTAATCTAAAAAAAGTTGAACTTCTTACGAGAAGTTATGTGAAATATCAATTAAACCTATTGTAAATGGAAACTATAAATTGGATTATAGTATTTATCTCAACCTTCTGTTTTATGGAGTTTATGGCATGGTTTTCACATAAGTATGTTATGCATGGTTTTCTGTGGAATGTTCATAAAGATCATCATAAAAAAGATCACAACTCCTGGTGGGAAAGAAATGATTTATTTTTTATTTTTTATGCGCTTGTAAGTATGAGTTTCTTCTATTCTGAAGTTGAATATGGTTTTATTTATGGGTTTGCTATTGGTTTTGGGATTTTTGCATATGGATTAACATATTTCCTTGTTCATGACATACTAATTCACCAACGATTTAAATTATTTAGAAACACCAATAATTGGTATGCTAAAGCAGTTAGGCGTGCTCATAAAATGCATCATAAACATATAGGAAAAGAAGATGGAGAATGTTTTGGCATGCTATTACCTCCGTTAAAATATTTTAGAGACTATTATAAATAGTAGCATATAATATCTACAACGAATATGAAAAATTCTTGCTTTAAATATATTATTGTAGGTGCAGGAACTTCTGGATTACATTTAATAAAATCAATTTCTGAAGATAAATTCTTTAGAGAGAAAAAAATTTTATTGATAGATAAATCATTGGAAAACAATGAGGAAAAATGCTATTCATTTTGGGAAAAAGGCAAAGGTAAATGGGATAAAATCATTACAAAATCATGGTCAAATGGATATTTTATATCTAAAGATCATCTAATTAATCTTGATTTAAAAGATTATAAATACAAGATGATAAAATCTATAGATTTTCATAAATATGTAAAAAAATGCATCTCATCACATAATAATATAGAGTTTATTAAGGATGACGTAATAAACATAAGAAAAGAGAATAATCAAGTAATAGTTGTAGGTAATAAAACCAACTATATCTGTGATCATGTATTTGACAGTAGAATTCCCAATGATATAAGCTTAAATAATCATATTTCAATAAAACAACATTTTAAGGGTTGGATTATTAAAACTGATGTGCCAAAATTTGATTCAAAGACATTTACAATAATGGATTATAGAATACGAGATATTGACAAGACAGCATTTACCTATATATTACCAATATCTAATAAAAAGGCGCTTGTTGAATACACATACTTTACAAAAGAATTGGTAGATTCAAAGGAGTATGATTTGAAATTAAAAAAATATATAAAGAATATATTAAAAATCAATAATTACTCTATTATAAACGAAGAATATGGGGTAATTCCTATGACTAATTATCCGTTTTTTAATCATACAAAGGACAGGATCACCAAAATAGGAACAGCAGGCGGATGGGTTAAACCTTCAACAGGATACTCATTTAAGAATTCTGAAAGAAATAGCAAAAAAATAGTTGGGCAATTAAAAAAAGGAGTTACTCTAATTAAAATTAAAAGCAAATTAAAGTATTATCATATGGATAAAATATTTTTAGATGTATTAGAAAAAAATAATTGGTTTGGGGAAAAATTATTTTCTTTATTATTTAGAAATAATACAACTAATAAAATATTTGAATTTTTAGATGAGAAAAGTAATTTTTTTAGTGAATTAAAAATAATTAAATCATTGTTTTCAATTCATTTTATTAAAAGCTTCTTAAGACATTTATTTACTGGTTTAAAAGCAAACTAACGGGCACGTCTTTTTATAAGGTTTAAAGCAGAACCTAAATTATACCATTCAATTTGTGAAGAATTATATGAATGATTTAACTTAATAACATCATATGAGCCATCATCATGTTTTAATCTGACCTTTAGGTGTCTTGAAGGAGAGAAATCCTTTAAGTCAATAAATGAGATCCTATCATTTTCCTGAATTAAGTTATAATCAGATTCATTTGAAAATGTTAAAGCTAACATTCCTTGTTTTTTTAGATTTGTTTCATGAATTCTGGCAAATGATTTAACTATTACAGCGCAAACACCTAAATGTCTTGGCTCCATTGCTGCATGCTCTCTAGAAGAGCCTTCGCCATAATTGTGATCACCAACAACAACTGTATCTATTCCTTTAGATTTATAAAACCTCTGAACATCTGGAACACCACCATATTCTCCAGTAAGTTGATTTTTTACAAAATTTGTTTTTTTATTAAATGCATTAACAGCTCCTATTAAACAATTATTAGATATGTTGTCTAAATGTCCTCTATATCTTAGCCAAGGACCTGCCATAGATATATGATCAGTTGTACATTTACCAAAAGCCTTTATTAAAAGTCTCGCATCATTGATATGATTACCAATTGGCTTAAATGGCTCCAACAACTGTAATCTTTCTGATTTAGGATTTACTTTAACTTCAATTTTATTTCCATCATCAATTGGCTCAATATAGCCAGAATCCTCACAATCAAAACCATCTTTTGGTAATTCAAAACCAGATGGAGGATCTAATTTAACCTCTTCTCCATCTTCATTAACTAAGCTATCACTTAATGGGTCAAAATCAAGTCTTCCAGAAATTGCAATTGCAGCTACTATTTCTGGAGAACCAACAAATGCATGTGTGTTTGGATTACCATCCGCTCTTTTTGAAAAATTTCTGTTAAATGAATGAATTATTGTATTCTTCTCTTCACCCTTTAAATCACTTCTATCCCATTGACCAATGCATGGGCCACAAGCATTAGTAAATATTGTAGCATCTAAATCTTCAAATATTTTAAGTATTCCATCTCTTTCAGCTGTATATCTAACTTGTTCAGAGCCAGGATTAATTCCAAAATCTGATTTTGTTTTTAATTTTTTTTCTAGTGCTTGTTTAGCTATTGAAGCTGCTCTAGTTAAATCTTCATATGATGAATTCGTACAAGAACCTATTAATCCCCAATCAACTTTTAAAGGCCAGTCATTTTTCTTAGCCTTTTTAGCCATTTCTGAAATTGGTGTAGCTAAATCAGGTGTAAATGGACCATTTAAATGTGGCTTTAACTCACTTAAATCAATTTCTATTAATTGGTCAAAATATTTTTCAGGATTTCTATAAACTTCCTCATCACCTGTTAGATATTCTTTAATTTTATTTGCGGAATCAGCTATTTTACTTCTTCCAGTTGCTCTTAAATACCTTTCCATAGATTCATCATAACCAAAAGTGGATGTAGTAGCCCCAACTTCAGCACCCATATTGCATATTGTACCCTTTCCAGTAGCTGACATAGATTGTGCTCCAGGACCAAAGTATTCAATAATATATCCTGTACCTCCTTTAACAGATAAAATTCCTGCGACTTTTAAAATAACATCTTTTGGGGCAGTCCAGCCTGAAAGCTCACCTGTTAACTTGACGCCAATAATTTTTGGGAATTTTAACTCCCAAGGCATTCCTGCCATTACATCTACAGCATCTGCGCCTCCTACTCCAATTGCTACCATACCTAATCCCCCAGCATTTACTGTGTGAGAATCAGTTCCAATCATCATTCCACCAGGAAATGCATAATTTTCTAATACTACTTGATGAATAATTCCTGCACCAGGTTTCCAAAATCCTATTCCATACTTGTTAGAGACTGTTTTTAAAAACTCAAAGACTTCACTGCTCACAGAATTTGCTCTTTTTAAGTCTTTTTTAGCACCATGTTTCGCCAAAATTAAATGATCGCAATGTACAGTCGTAGGAACAGATACTTTAGATTTACCCGCCTGCATAAATTGTAAAAGAGCCATTTGTGCTGTGGCATCCTGACAAGCTATTCTATCAGGTTTAAAATCTACATAATCTTTGCCTCTTACAAATGGTTTGTCAAAGTTATTCCATAAATGAGAATAAAGTATTTTTTCTGAAAGAGTTAAAGGAGTTTTAATATATCTTCTTGCATTGTCAACATTCTTAACAATGTCCTGATAAACCTTTTCAATCATCTCAAAATCAAAAACCATAAAAAACTATTTTTTTAACCAATTACTATAGAAATTACAAGCCCTATGCTCCATAGATATCTTAATAAATGTTTCATTAATTTTATCATCCTGCCATTTTTCAATTTCTTTTAGCTGCTTATTTTGTAATGCTAGCTTTTGAATCTTTAAATAATCCTTAGAAAAATCTGCAACATGTTCATCATACCTATTAGAAACAGAAAGAATTTTAAATTTTATTGGATTCACTCTGTCTTCATCTTGATAAACAATACTTATTTCACCTTCTTTTAAATTTGAAATTTGAGAATATAACTCAGGATCCATCTTTGTTAATTCAAAACTATAGTCTTGAGTCTCAGGATTTATAAGAAGTCCTCCATCATATTTTGTTTCTTTCTCATCACTAGCATCTCTAGCAGCATCAGAAAATGTTAAATCTCCTGAAACTATCCTCTCTCTAATATTTTCAATTTTTTCTTTAGCCTCTTTGATTTCTTTTGAGTTTACTTTTGGTCTCAATAAAATATGTCTAACATCATATTCCTGTCCACGAATCTTTTCTAACAAAATAATATGATATCCAAATTCTGTTTCAAAAGGCTCAGATATTTCTCCTTCTTCAAGAGAAAAGGCAACTTCATTAAACTCTTTAACCATTGGAGACCTTTTTCTGTTTATTGTATATTTACCTCCATTTCTTCTTGAAGGCAAATCATCACTATATAGCACTGCTTTTGTAACAAAACTTGCACCATTTTCAACTACATCAGCTTTGAATTGTCTTAACCTATCAACTACTTTTTCTTTTTCTTCTTCAGTAGTTTTAGGAATAATTACAATTTGTGAAACTCTCAATTCTGTACCAAAAATAGGCCTATCTGCTTTTGGTATTAATTTAAAAAATTGTCTAACTTCTTCTGGTGTAACTTCAATATCTTGAATTATAGACTCTTGCATTTTTTTTGCAAGTTCAGAGTTTTTATTTAACTCAAACATCTCAGTTCTTAATTCCTGCTCTGAACTCTTATTGTAATACTCAATTAGTTTATCCATAGAGCCTATCTGTTGAGCAAACATATCAATCTGCTGATCTACATATGATTGTATTTCAGCATTATTAACTACAATACTATCCTGCACAGCATGATGTTGGTATAATTTATCCTCTAATAATTTACCAAATATTTGACATCGAGTAATATCTTTAGTTGAAACACCAGATACCTTTAATTGCGCAAATTGTTTATCAATATCTGATTCTAATACAACAAAATCGCCTATTACAGCAGCTACTCCATCAATCTTTACCCTATTAGTATCCTGACCAATTATTGTGTTTGAAATAAAAAACAATAAGCAAATTATAGTATATCTATTCATCTTTATAAATTTCTAATTTATTAGTTTCAATTGCATTTTCAAGAATCTCCTTTTTTATCTCGTCTACTAAATTGACTTTTCTTTTATTTAAAATCATATACTCTAGAGTTGGTGAAACAAATTCTATAGGAGCATATTCGCCTTTGTTAAGTAAACTAGTAATTTTAATCAAATATAATCCTAAAGAATCTTTGAATTGGAAAAATTTGTATTTTTTTAACGATTTATATCTATAATTATTCATTATAGATATAGTTTTATATAGATCATTTCTCCTATGCCAAACAGAATCAGCAAAAGAATGTTTTATAAACTGATATGAAATTGAATCAAGCAACACTCTATCATCTTGGTTATATCTTCTTAATTTTCCCCTTATTTGACTAATATCAGGATTAGTGTTTGGTAAATAAATAAATGCGTATTGTATTAGATCTTCATTTAGTTTAAAAATTTCGTAGTTCTTCTTATATAAACTGTCTAATTTAAGAGAATCGACTTCTAAACTTATCGTAGAATTAACTAAAGCCTCTAAATAGCTGTTAGAAAGTAATTCTGTTTCATAATCATATACCATAGAGTTAATTTCTAACAACCTATTTTCTGATAAATTTAGTCTAGCTCCAGATCTTAAAATTTTATTAATTGCCCACTGGTTAATAAATTCATTGACTTTAATGATTGAGTCTAATTTTTCTTGTTGATCATCAATAATAACTGAAATTTCATCTTCAAATAAGTAATCTTGATTTAATCTAGCGATAGGGTTTGAATTTTTTGGCACAAAATAATTATCACATGAAAAAAGAATGACAAAAAATATTAATAAAATTCTATTCATTATTTTCTAATAATTTTTTAATTCGTTTCAATATTCTTTTATTAATAACAATTAAATTATCTTTTCGTAGTTTTTTTATCCAATTATTCTCTAAAAAATCTTGATAATCCCCTGTTATTTCTCCTTTATCTTTATCAAAAGAAGTATAATTAGATTTATTTAATTCATAAAACTCTTTCATTTTAACGGAATCTTTACTAGCAGTATTCCATATCTTTTCTTGCATTAAATCAAAAAGTAACAAACCTTCTTTATATTCTTTTAAAATATATTTATAATCTTTATTCTCATCCTCTAGATTTGACTTATACATTTCAAGAATGTTATTATTTATGAAGTCTATATATAACGAAGAAATAGTATTCTCTTTAGCTTTAGTTTTGATTTTTCCTTGATTGTCATCAATGTAAGTTGCAAAATCTAAAAAACTATATGTTCGGTTTCTAATAGTAATTAGANTTTTATCTTCATCTAAATTATCAGGAATTGACCATGAATTATTTAAATATTTATCATTAATTATAGATTCAAAATATTCAAGGTTTTTGTTATCATAATTTACCTCATATTTATCTAATAACATTTGATAAAATGAATCTGAAATAACAGAAGCTCTAGAACTTCTTTTTATCTTATTAGATAAAACCGATTTCATATCTTCAATTGGTTTTAATTTNCTCTTGGAGTACAACTTAATAATATGCCAACCAAGTTTTGTTTCTACTGGTAATGAAATTTNATTTNNTTCATTTAAGCTAAANGCNANNTCCTCAAATTCAATTGAATTTAATTGNCCACTTGANAAAGGNTTTAATCTTCCTCCCTTAAAAGAAGTATTCTTNTCTTCAGAATACTTCTTTGCTAATGANTCAAAANTTGATCCTTTATNAATNGAATCATACAANCTATATATCNTTTCTTTTGNACCTGNNTTATTCTTATANGCCATTATATGTCCAACTGTTATTTCTCCTAAAGAAACTCTTTTNTCATTTACTTTTAAGATNTGATATCCAAATCNAGTTCTAAATGGCATNGAGACTTCACCTACNTTNGTANTGTANGCNANNTTNTCAAANTTGTATATCATNTTNAAGGCAGAAAAATANCCTAAATTTTCNATTATAATATCCTTGCCATTATGNTANNTTTTAATAANNGANTCTATNNTNTCNTTTAATAAATTTTTTCTTAGATTAAGGNCCTTATTATAAGAGNTNATAGTATCGTTATTACCTTCATCAATNCTAATTAAAATATGAGAAACATTTACCTCATNCTTTGTNCGNTCATAAGCCTCTNAAATTAATTTTTCTTCNGATATNTTATCTGTNAAAAAAGATGATTNNANTTNTCTNGNATATTTATTTAATTCANTTTTATAACTATCTTTTTCATCTAATTTTNTTAAATAAGCATCAGANAACTTCANTTTATAATTTATATAAAGTTCAAGATAATTATCAATGTCTTTTTGGGATTCATCNTNAATTAATTCAATATTNTTNTTATATACTCTAANAAACTCCTCNGCATAAACAGGTTNATTATTTATTTTAAATAAAACATCTCCTTNATTTAACTGAGAAAATGAAAGGAATGGGAAAANTANAANAAATACATATAATCTATACATCACTATTATTTTTGAAATTCAAAAATAAAGATATTAATTAAAATATGAGTAATTATCTTGAGTAATTAGGTGCTTCTTTAGTAATATTTACACCATGGGGATGACTTTCTGCAATTCCAGATGAAGTTATTTTTACAAATTTTGAATTTTCTTNTAGTAATTTAATNTTTTTTGCNCCACAATATCCCATTCCCGCTCTCAAACCNCCAATAAATTGNTGTATACTTTCAGTTAATTCTCCTTTATATGGAACTCNGCCAACAATNCCTTCAGGNACAAGTTTTGATACTTCAGTTTCAAATTCTTGAAAATATCTATCACCACTACCCTTTTTCATTGCTTCCAATGANCCCATACCTCTATATGATTTAAACTTTCTNCCCTCNTANATAATAGTCTCTCCTGGAGATTCTTTAGTTCCAGCNAATAATGANCCNAACATNACACAATCTGCTCCAGCGGCAATAGCTTTTGAAATATCACCAGTATATTTAATTCCTCCATCTGCTATCACAGGAACTCCAGATGATTTTATAGCATTAGNAACCTCTAAAACAGCTGAAAATTGAGGATATCCAACTCCAGCAACCACTCTAGTTGTACAAATTGACCCTGGACCTATTCCAACTTTAATACCATCAGCTCCAGCTTTAANAAGAAATTTAGCNGCTTCTACTGTTGCAATATTTCCTACAATNATNTCAATATTNTTAAGTTTTTTCTTTAATTCTTTAAGCAAGCTAACTACTCTNTCNGANTGTCCATGNGCTGTATCAANTACNATTGCGTCAACACCTGAATTAACTAGAGCTTGNGCTCTNTCAAAAGAGTCATTAGTNACTCCAATTGCTGCTGCCACCCTTAATCTACCATAAACATCTTTATTAGCATTTGGCTTTANTCTTAATTTTGTAATATCTCTAAAAGTAATTAANCCAATNAGTTTTTTCTTTTTATCTATTACAGGNANTTTTTCAATCTTATTTTTTTGCAAAATAACNTCAGCCTCAGTCAAAGAAGTTCCTTNACTAACAGTTATTAAATTCTTTTTTGTCATTACCTCAGTGATTCCTCTTGAATTATTCTTTTCAAACCTAAGGTCTCTATTTGTAACAATTCCTTTTAAAATTCCTTTATCATCTATAATAGGAATACCTCCAATTTTATTTTCTTTCATACTCAGTTTTGCATCACTGACAATAGAGTCTAGGGGTAGGGTAATTGGATCAATAATCATCCCGCTTTCTGCTCTTTTAACCTTTCTTACCTTTTTTGCTTGAGCTTCAATAGACATGTTTTTATGTAAAACTCCTAGACCTCCTTCTTGAGCTATTGCAATTGCCATTCTACTTTCAGTAACTGTATCCATTGCTGCAGAAATGATAGGAATATTCAATGATATATTCTTTGAAAATTTAGTTTTTATCTCTACGTCTCTAGGAAGTATTTTTGAATAGGCTGGGATCAGCAGTACATCATCATAAGTAAGAGCTTCTCCAACTATTTTGTTTTGATGATGTTTCATTGCAATTATTAATTAATTGCATGTAAATATACGACTTTATGTTATATGACAATATTAAATAGTAACAATGATTACAAATAAAAAAAAAACCGCCTTTATGGAGGCGATTTTTTTATTTTCAATTTAAATTTTTTACTTAATTACAATTTAAATATTATTGAAAGAGTAGCAGTATCTCTAACATTATTTATTTCTCCAGACCAACCAACAGTCATTGCTGAAGAATCACCTTGTTTAGCATAAGAAAATAAGTTTGCTAAACTAAAGTCAATAATAATGTTTTCATTCATAAAATAATTCATACCTAAACCAACTCCTATTGTAGAAAGTGAATCATCAAAACTATCTCCGCTTGCAGTTGAGAATCCCATGTTATAGTACCACATTGTTCTTTCTCCCATATTAAGAAAATAATTTCTTGCTTCAACACCTATAACAGTATTAGATTCTTTGGTCGATCCCATTTCCATAGACATTAGACCAACTGAAGCACCAATTGCCCATGAATCATTAATAAAATAGTGAGCTGATGGTGCAATAGTAGATGCTGATGTCTCTTCAGTATCTCCATCATCTGCATTAGCAAATGTAATACCTCCACCTAAAACCCAATCACCTTGAGCAAAGCCATAACTTGTCTCATCTTGTGCTTGAGTTGAATAAACTCCGAAAAATAATACAGTAATAAAAAGTAATAATTTTTTCATTTTATATTTATTTATTGTTAATAATGGTGCAAATGTAGGTATTTATTTAGACTCAATCTCGATAAAGTGCATATTTATCTGATTAAAAACATTGTAATTTCATTATAACTAATTGATAATCAATTCAATAGATATTCCTGTGATAAATTGAAGAAAACATCATTTTATTGACAAAATACTACTTATATCTGCCAAAAATATCTAATGAGCTATTAAATGCCTTGGCAAAAAGATCAGAATTTATTGAAGTTTGAAGATTATTTTCTGTAACAAAAGAAACTAGCTTTTCTGTTGGCATATTTCCAATTAGATTGTCTGAGGCCATAGGACATCCTCCAAATCCTTTTATTGCGCCATCAAAACGTCTACAGCCTGCATCATAAGCAGTTTTTACTTTCTCATACCAAAACTTAGGGTTTGTATGTAAATGGACTCCAAACTCAATGTTTTTATATTTATTAGATAAGCTTTTAAATATTTTTCCAATAGAATCAGTATCTGCAGAGCCAATGGTATCACTCAATGATATAGTTTTTATTCCCTTATCTATCAAATATGTAACCCATTTTTCAACTATTTCTAAACTCCAAGGATCACCATAAGGATTTCCAAAGCCCATTGATAGGTAAACCACTAATTCCTTTTTGTTTTTTACGCATATATCTTTTATATCCATAAGAACTATTTCTGATTCCTTTATTGTCTTGTTAGTATTTCTCATTTGGAAGTTTTCAGAAATAGAGAATGGATAACCTAAATATGAAATTTTTGAGAATTTGCAAGCTTCTAAAGCTCCGCGCTTATTAGCAATTATAACTAATAGCTTAGTATTGTTAGTTATTTTTATTTTTTCTATAACATCACCGGTGTCAGATAGTTGTGGTATAACTTTACTTGAAACAAAACTACCAATATCTAATGTGTCAAAACCAACATCCACTAAAGACTGAAGATATTTTACCTTATGATTGGTTGGAATAAATTCCTTAATGCTTTGCATTGCATCTCTTGGACATTCAATAATTTTAATAGTTGACATTTCAAATAGCTAAGATGTATTAAAATTAGCTTAATTTTCAGAAAATAGTATCATTATTGCAATTGAAATTAAGACAGTAATATTAATCCATTTCAATAACTCAGTGTAGACTTTAAATTTTTTAAAATTATTGTAAATAAAAGAAGACATGAAGACAATTATAATAAAAACAATGAAAGTGACTAACATAAAAATTACTCCTAGAATATAAAACTGGATAATTGGATTTATGTAATCGCTAAAAATAAAGGTTGGAAAAAATGCTAAAAAGAAAATTAAAACCTTAGGATTTAATATATTCATCAAAAAGCCATTTAAAAATACCTTAAACTTGTTTTTTTGATTCATTCTATCTGGAATATCTGTTATTTCATTCTCAGAATTATATACTTTTATTGCAACAAACAATAAATATATTGCTCCAATATATTTTAATATAGAAACAAGAAAAGAATTACTTGTAATTAATGCTGAAACACCAAAGGCTACAAAGGTTGTGTGAATAAAACAACCTGAAACCAATCCTAAAATAGTATAAAATCCAAGTGTTTTTCCATATTTAGCACTAAAAGTTAAGACAAAAAAATTATCTGGACCCGGAGCCAATGCTAGTAAGAAACTAGCTATACTAAAAGAAATCAATATACTTTCCATAAATACAATTTCAATAAAAATTAAGTATTTTTACATTATATCTGCAAAATAACATGAAAAAAATACTATTTATATCAGCATTATTGATTTCTATAAATTCTAACGCTCAAAATATTGATAACATGTGTGGAACAGATGTTCCAGAAAACTATTTTGAACTATTAGAAGAAAAAAGGGATCTTATTGAAAAATATGAAAAAGAATATTATCAATTGAAACAAAATAGAACCTCAACTGCAATAACTAATGTTCCTGTAAAAATTCACATAGTTACTCAAGCAAGTGGTGCAACTTCGATTTCAGAATCAGATATCATAGCAGAAATTGAAGAGGCTAACTCCTACCTAGTAAATTCTTTTTTAGAAATGAACATATGTGATGAAGTGAATTATATTGCTGATAATACTTTGTATGAATTTGATACAGCTGACCAGGGACAATTATATTCCTATCATGAGCCAGATATTCTAAATATATATTTTGTTGAGTCTATTAGTTCTGGTGGAAATGGAATATGTGGTTATACTTATCTTCCTGGAAGCAATAGTCAATATTATGATGTAATTGTTATGGACAACCAATGCACAACTAATAATAGCGGAGATACATTACTGCATGAATTTGGACATCACTGGAATCTAATTCACACCCATGGAGTTCAAAATGGCACATTGACTGACGAGCTTGTAAATGGTTCCAATTGTGAAACAGCAGGAGACAGGATATGTGATACTCCAGCTGATCCACAATTAAATGGTAGCAATGTAAGTAACGTTAGTTGTGTTTATAATGGAAATGATACAGACGGGCAAGGACAGCCTTTTGACCCAGATACTTCGAATATAATGTCATATTCTCCACAAAGCTGTACAAACACGCTATCTGATGGTCAATTTGCAAGAATGTACGCAGGCTATCATGCTTTTAAATCTTATTATAAATGCCCATCATTTAATATTGATTTTAATACTGATCAAAATCAAGATTGTGATGATAATATGAGTGTTGACTTTACTGACACAAGTGTTGGAGCAATTTCATGGCAATGGGATGTTGATGGAGATGATGTGATTGATTATACTAGTCAAAACCCTTCACACACTTACACCCCTGGAGATTATGATGTCACACTTACTATTACAAATTCAAATTCTTCTTCTATAACTAAAGTTTTTCCTAGCTATATTAATTACAGCTCAAGTATTTATGAAACTACTAAGGTTTATCTTACAATAAGGGTAGTCTATGGGGTAGATCAAAATACCTGGGAACTCACAGATAGTTCTGGAACAATTATTGATTCTGGTGGGCCTTATAGTGAGTCCGGAGATTATACTCATGAATTAGATGTTGTTCAGTCTGAATGTTATACGTTCTCTATTTTTGACTCAGAAGGAGATGGGTTAAGTAATAATAATAATTTGGCGGGTGCTGCAGGACAAGAATTCTATGAATTAAAAGCAGATAATGATATTCTTATTCATACCAATACAAATTTTGGATCTTCTGAGAGTACACAAATAAGCACAAATTACTTAGGTTTATCAGATTTAGAAATTAACAACTTTAGTGTTTATCCAAATCCATCTGAATATTTGCTAACTATTAGGCCAAATGGGTCTATAATACCTGAAAAATATTCAATAATTGACATAAATGGAAGAATAATTTTGAATAAGGATGTTCAGTCACAATATGATTTATCTGTAGAAACAGGAGCATTGGAATCTGGAATTTATTTTATAAATATAGTTTCAAAAGGAAAAGAAGAAACAATAAAATTTATAGTAAAATAACTTAGTTTAAACTAGTTAATGCTTTATTTATTGATTTTATAAGAGAAGGACCCTCATATATAAATCCTGTATAAATTTGAACTAAATCTGCACCTGCTTTAATCTTATCTATTGCATCTTTTGCAGAATGAATACCTCCCACTCCAATTATAGGTATTTTTCCATTGCTTTTATCAGAAATAAATCTAATGACTTCATTGGATTTATTTGCCAATGGCTTTCCACTTAAGCCTCCTGATTCATTTATATTTTTTGAAGTTAAATTATCCCTATTTATTGTGGTATTAGTAGCTATAATTCCATCAATTTTTAGAGATATTGCTAAATCTACAATCTCTAAAAGGTTTTCTTTAGATAAATCAGGAGATATCTTAATTAAAATAGGTTTAGTTTTTGATTTCTTTAAATTCTCTTTATTCAGAGAATCTAAAATAACTCTTAGGAAATTCGTGTTCTGTAGCTCTCTTAGATTAGGCGTATTTGGAGAGCTAACATTTACAGCGAAATAATCAACAAAATCATACAAGTGATTAAAACATAACAAATAGTCATTAACTGCTTGAGTGTTTGGGGTATTCTTGTTTTTTCCAATATTACCTCCAATTAATATATTTTTATTTTTCTTTAAGCGCAAAGCAATCTTAGCCATTCCATCATTATTAAAGCCCATTCTATTAATAATGCCTTGATCATTAGTTAATCTGAATAATCGCTTCTTTGGATTGCCTTGTTGGGGTTGTGGAGTTACGGTTCCAATCTCTACAAAACCAAAACCAAAGCGACTTAATTCTTTATACAGTTTAGCATTCTTATCAAATCCAGCAGCCAATCCTACTGGATTTTTAAAATCCAATCCAAATAATTTTCTTTCTAGTTTGTTGTTTTTTACTGAATATATCTTCTCAATAAAAAAACCAATAAAAGGAAGGTTTAAACTTATTTTAAAAAATAGAAAAGTAAAATTGTGAACTTTTTCAGGATCAAATAAAAATAAGAAAGGAAGAATTATCTTTTTATACATTCACAACAATGAACTATATTACAAAAATATAATAAAATGAATTAACTAAAAAGCAACTAAGAGCTTAATGATTATTTTTTCTTATTAAGCTTAGTAGTTTTACTTATAGAAATAGCTGATATCTCTATCTTAATCTTTCCAGCCATAGTTGCAATAATACAGGTTCCTTCTTTGTTATTCACATCATTTACAGTTCCATAAATGCCTCCAATTGTAACTATCCTATCACCTCTTTTTAGTTCAGCTTTAAATTTCTTTTCTGTTTTATTTTGATTAAACTGAGGTCTTATTATAAAAAAATAAGTAACCAATAAAATTGCAAGAATAAAAACGCTAGTATCCATCTATAATATTATTGTACTATTGGACCAGGAGGAGTTTGATTTGGCCTGTTCTTAAGCTTTTCTGCCATTTCTGGATTATTAATAAATGCTGTTATCTTAACAGTTTCTCTACCAGCTGCAGTGTTTGCAGCAATTGTAACTGTTTTAGAAGTCTTATTAACACCCTTTCCATTAAATTTGACAGTAAATTGCGATGATTCTCCAGGACTTAATGGCTCTCTACTCCAATCTCTAGGAACTGTACATCCGCATGTGCTTTTAATGTCTGTAATAACTAAAGGGCTTTCACCAGTATTAGTATAGGAAAAAACAGTCTCTACAGGAGTGCCATCTTGAATAGTGCCAAAGTCATGAACTGTCTTGTCAAAAGTCATAATTGGAGCATTAGTGAAGGAATTATCTCTTACTGATGCCTTTTGAACATTCTCAGACTTTACCTTACTAAAAGGATCATCTCCACAGGAAAATATAAAAAATACCGATAATAAAAATAATATGTTTTTCATTTCTTAAAAGAATTAAATTTTGCTGTAAAAATATAAAAAAATGTCATTCGTGCAAACCTCTACCTTCTTTAATTATTTTACCTTTTTTAGTAAAATCTTTTACAATACTATCTAAAACACCGTTTATAAATATATTGCTTTTTGGTGTTGAATATTCTTTTGATATCTCAATATATTCATTTAAAGTTACTTTAATTGGGATAGTCTTAAACTCAATAAGTTCACAGACTGCCATATTTAACATTATATAATCTATTTTCGCTATCCTTTCAGAATCCCAATTTTTAGTTTTTTTAGAAATCTCCTTATTGTATTTACTGTAATTTTCTAATGTTGTTTTAAGTAATTTTTTCGCAAATATTTTATCCTGACTATCCTTATATAATTTTGGTAATAAATGTTTTTTAGTGTTTATTTTTTTAGACTTATTTATCAGTTTTAAAATAATCGTATTAACTAATGGCAAATCATCAACCCAATTAATGTTTTTATCTTCTAAGTAACTATACAGCTTCTCATCATTAACTATAATATCTTTATATAATTTAGAAACAAAATTTTTATCATTTTTAAAAGAAAGGTCACTACTTGTTAAATAATCAGAATAAAAATCACTTTTTATTAATTGATCGTATATTAAATCAACATATTTAAAATCCATCCCCCACACCTCTAAAGATCTCTTTTTTATCTCTTGATTAAATAACTTGTTTATTTTAAAATAATTTAGTAATTGATTTTTGATAATTTTTTGATTATCAAAATGATTATTATTGTCAGTTAAAAGTTTTTGTTTAGAAATTAGGAATTTGGTTTCTGCCTTTTTTAATAACTCTACTAGCAAAGAGATTAAAATTAAGTATAAATCATACATAGAATCTATACTATCTAAGAGATTTTTCTCTGTCTCTTTTGTATATTCGAAATCAGAAATTTTTAATGCGTAGATAATTTGCATTATTTTTAGGCGAATATGTCTTCTAGTAAGCATTTTAAAGAACTTTAATTAAATACTTTAATTTAATTTTACGCAAGATACTATTAAAATTTATTAGAAAGAATTTATAATCAGTGAAAGAATTAAAACACCTTAATAAATATTTTTACAAGTATAGGTTAAACCTATTGCTTGGAGTTATTATAATAATAATTGCTAGGATATTACTTTTATTTACTCCAGGATTAGTAAGAAATTCAATAAATATTATAGATCAGTATAGAAGGAATGTAATAATCGATCAATCAATAGTAGAAAATGAGCTTATTCAGAATATATTCCTTATCCTATTAGCTGCTGTATTATCTGGTTTTTTTACATTTTTAACAAGACAGACTATAATAAATGTATCAAGGTATGTTGAATTTGATTTAAAAAATGAAATATATAACCAATATCAAAATCTATCTCTAAATTTTTATAAAAAGAATAAAACAGGAGATTTAATGAATAGAATTAGTGAGGATGTTTCCAGAGTGAGAATGTATGTAGGGCCAGCTGTAATGTATTCTATAAACACTATTACTCTACTTATAATTGTAATATTTTATATGTATAGACAATCTCCTGAATTAACTTTTTATACAATATGTCCACTACCAATTTTATCAATTACAATATATAAATTAAGTAAATTAATAAATCAACGAAGCACTATAGTTCAAGAATCACTTTCAAAATTATCATCATATACACAAGAAATTTTTACAGGTATTCAAATAGTCAAGTCTTATGTGATTCAGGATAAAACTTCAAAATCATTTGATGATTTATCATCAGAAAATAAACTGAATCAAATTAATTTAGCAAAAGTTCAAGCTCTATTTTTCCCTTTAATGATATTATTGATTGGTTTAAGCAACCTGCTTGTAATATATATTGGTGGAAAACAATATTTAGATGGGACAATCAGCGATATTGGAATAATAGCTGAATTTATTATTTATGTTAATATGCTGACATGGCCTGTAGCCTCAATAGGCTGGATAAGCTCAATTATTCAACAAGCTGAAGCTTCTCAGAAAAGAATAAATGAGTTTTTAAATGAGAGATCAGAAATAACTAATTTCAATTTAAATGACACATCAAATATATTAGGGGAAATTACCTTCAATAATGTCAACTATAAATACAAAGAAACTGGGATAGCAGCGACAAACAACATAAATTTTAGTATAAAATCTGTTGATAAGTTAGGTATTACAGGGGGTACTGGATCTGGTAAATCTACATTAATGAACCTTTTATGTCGATTATATGATATTGATGATGGTGAAATATTAATTGATAATATTCCTATCAAAGAAATAAATTTAAATTCACTAAGAAAACAAATAGGATATGTTCCTCAAGACACATTTCTATTTTCAGATACAATAATGAATAATATTAAATTTGGAATTGAAAATGCAACTAGAGATGAAGTAATTAAAGCATGTAAAACAGCTGCAATTCACAATGAAATCTCAAATTTTGAAAAAGGTTATGACACAATTCTTGGTGAAAGAGGAATAAACTTAAGCGGAGGACAAAAACAAAGAATATCTATAGCTAGAGCTTTAATTAAAAAACCTAAAATATTAATATTAGATGACTGTCTCTCAGCAATGGATACTCAAACAGAAGAGTTAATCCTAAAATCTCTAGACAGTTACACAAAAAATATTTCAACTATAATAATTAGTCATAGGATTTCATCAATAAAAAATGCTAATAATATAATTGTTCTTGAAAATGGTAGCATAATTCAATCGGGCACTCATAATCAACTAATTAGTAAAGATGGGTACTATAAACAATTGTATAACAAGCAGATAATTAAAAAAGAAAGTATAGAATAAGTTGTGTTCTTGATTTTTTTTTAAGATTTTTGAGATCTAAACAAAACATATTAATATAAAACTGACCAATGGAGAGAGAAGAAATTTTTTCAAAAACAATGAGAGCTGGTAGAAGAACATACTTTTTTGATGTGAGATCTACCAAAGCTGGAGACTATTATTTAACATTAACTGAAAGTAAAAAATTCACAAATGATGATGGATCGTTTCACTATAAAAAACACAAAATTTATTTATATAAAGAAGATTTTAGTGAATTCAACAGCAATTTACAAGAGATGACTGATTATATCATTAAAGAAAAAGGTGAAGAAGTAATTAGTGAAAGACACCAAAAAGATTATCAAAAAGAAGATGCAACTACTGAAACTGTAACTGAAGAGCCTGAAAATGATGCAGAAGCAAAAAATGATACAGAAGAAACTTCTGATGAAAATAAAGAAAGTGATAAGTCTGAAAGTGATGATACAGCTAGTAAAGATGAAGATGATTCAAGTGAATTCACTGATGTTGAGTTTGAAGACATATAGCCTATTATCTTAAACCTATTTTATCTGTTATTTACTCTAAATATTTTTTTATGAGGTATCTATTATTGCTTTTATTTAGCTTTTTTTTGAATCTAAATGCACAGAATTCATCCTTAGATTTAGATTACTATTTTTCTAATCAAAATAATCTTTTTGATGAATCAATCCCAACTCCTGAGAATGTTATAGGGCATCAAGTTGGTGAATGGCATATTACCCATGATAAGCTAATTCAATATATGCAAGAACTTGCAAAATCATCTGAAAGGATAACAATTGAAAATAGAGGACATACATTCGAAGATAGGCCGCTAGTTTTACTTACAATAACCTCTAAAAACAATCATAAAAATATTGATAAAATAAAAAGAGAACATAAAGCTATAACAAACGGGGATAAAACAGTAGACTTGACAAGTTCACCTTTAGTAATTTATCAAGGATTCTCCATTCACGGAAATGAACCTAGTGGATCTAATGCAAGTTTATTGCTTGCATACTATTTAGCTGCCTCTAAAAGTGATTTTATAGAGAGTTTATTAGAAAATACTGTAATATTATTAGACCCTTCTTTTAATCCAGACGGATTACAACGTTTTGCATATTGGGCAAACACAAATAGAAATATGAATTTAAATCCAGATCCTAATGATAGAGAATATAATGAAGTATGGCCTGGTGGTAGAACAAATCATTATTGGTTTGATATGAACAGAGATTGGCTTCCTGTTCAACTTCCGGAGTCAAGAGCAAGAATTAAAAGTTATAATGAATGGGTTCCAAACATCTTAACGGATCATCACGAAATGGGGACAAATGCAACTTTCTTCTTTCAACCTGGAATTCCCTCAAGAACTCATCCTTTAACCCCAGCATTAAATCAAGAATTAACTAAAAGAATTGCTGATTTTCATGTAAAAGAATTTAATGAGATAGGGTCTCTATATTATTCTGAAGAAAGTTTTGATGATTTTTATTATGGTAAAGGCTCTACTTTTCCAGATATTAATGGAGGTGTCGGAATATTATTTGAACAAGCAAGTTCAAGAGGACATATTCAAGAAAGCGCAAATGGAATCCTAACCTTCCCCTTTACAATTAAAAATCAATTCACTGCTGCTATTTCAACCCTAAAAGCTGGATTAAACCTGAGAGAAAGTTTATTAGAGTATCAATATGACTTCTATAAAGATTCTAGAGAAGAAGCATTAAAATCTAAAAATAAAGGAATAATCTTTGGTGACAGTAAAGATAGAGCTAAAACTATCCATTTAGCAGAAATCTTAAAAAGACATGAAATAGATTTTTATGGAATTAAAAAAGATATAAGATATAAAGGTGTGAGTTATAAAAAGGATTACGCATTTGTTATTCCTAAAAATCAGAAAAAATCAAAACTAATTAATGCTATGTTTGAGTCTAGGACTGAATTCAAAGACAGTTTGTTTTATGATGTATCTGCGTGGACGTTTCCCCTAGCCTTTAATTTAGATTATGATATGAATATTGATATGAATATTGCAGAAAAAACAAAAAATTCTAATATTCTTACGCTAAACAATGGAGGGGTAACAAAAAAGACAAACTATGCATATTTAATGGAGTGGCATGAATACTATACTCCAAAGTTGTTAGATGAAATTTTAAATAATAATATGATTGCTAAAGTTTCATTAAAAAGATTTAAAATAGAAGGAAAAACATTTGACTATGGAACAATATTAATTCCTGTTTTTAACAAAGAAATTGATAATACATATAAATTTCTTGATAAAATTGCTAAAGATAATTCTATAACCATACACGGAGTAGATACTGGAATTAGTGAAGGGATTGATTTAGGAAGTAATAACTTTAGGAGAATCAATAAGCAAAAAATAGCCTTATTAGTTGGAGATGGAATTAACGCATATGATGCGGGGGAAATATGGCATCTATTTGATACCAGATATAATATTAATGTAACTAAACTTGATGTAAGAAATTTATCATCTGCAGATATTAATAAGTACACTACTATTATAATGCCTAACAGCAAAGGATTAAATATTAAAAACTCATCCAAAATTAAAAAATGGATAGAAGACGGGGGTACACTTGTAGCTTATAAGAATTCTTTAAAATGGATTGAAAAAAATGATCTTGTAAAATATAATTTTAAAGAAGCTAATAGAACAGCAGAAAATATAAATTTTGAACAAAAAAGAGATTATTTTGGTGCACAAGCTATAGGAGGTGCAATATTTAATGCTAGTATTGATAGAACACATCCAATTAATTTTGGATTTAAAAATAATACTATTTCACTTTTTAGAAATAGCACAATATTTATGGAAGCTGAGAAGGATAGTTACAATAATCCTATAATATATTCTGAAAAACCACTATTAAGTGGTTATGTGTCTAAAGAAAATCTTAATAGCTTAAAACTAACTGTTCCTTTAAAAATCAATAAAATAAACAAAGGGAAAATTATTTCTATAACAGACAACACAAACTTTAGAGCATTTTGGTACGGTACAAATAAATTATTAGTTAATGCAATTTATTTTAGCGATCAATTCTAATTTAATGAATTCTTAGCCCATTCATAACTGTGTCTTCAGTAGAAATCAGTATTACATCTTTTTCATTTACAGCGCCTAAGACAAGACATTCACTCATAAAATTTGCAATTTGTTTTTTAGGGAAATTTACAACTGCTATTATTTGTTTACCAACTAAATCCTCAAATGAATATCTATGGGTAATTTGAGCAGAAGAATTTAATATGCCTAGCTCTCCAAAATCAATTTTTAATTTATATGCTGGTTTAATTGCTTTAGAAAAAGACTCCGCAGAAACAATAGTTCCAACCCTAATATCAATTTTCGAAAAATCTTCAAATGTGACTTTGTTCAAAACAGAACTATTATTTAGATCTATTAGCAATAAAACTCATTACAAATGTATATATAGCAAAAATTGATGTACCCATCATTAAACCCACTCTAGTAATTCCCATGATATCATTTTCACCCAATCTTCTCATCAGCGGCATAGCTAACCCACCAAGAACTATAACAGTCAATAAAACAACAATATGAGAAATGGTTTTATTTTCATTTTTTAATCCTTTATTCATCAAAAGTATTAAAACTCCTAAAACTACAGGGATTAATGCAGTTATAGCAGCGCCTTCAGAATCCAAATAACCCCATAATCCAAAAATAATTAATACTAAAGAATTAGTTAAACTTGCTTTATGTGCTTTCATAATATATTTTTTTTTAAAATTACAACAATTTCTTAAATTTGTAAAATGGCAAGAACCCCTTCAAATATGGTTTCATTAGGTACTAAAGCTCCTAATTTTAATCTGTTAGATGTTACATCTAACTCATTTAAAACACTTGATGAATTAAAAGGCGATAAAGGAACTGTTATAATGTTTATATGTAATCACTGCCCATACGTAAAGCACGTAAATAAAACTATTGTTGAAATAGCAAAAAAATATCAACAATCAGGAATAAAATTTATAGCTATATCAAGTAATGATGTTTTAAATTATCCTGAAGATAGTCCTGAACTTATGAAAGAAAATGCAATTGAATATAATTTTTGCTTTCCCTACCTATATGATGAATCTCAGCAAACAGCATTAGATTATGATGCAGCATGCACACCTGACTTCTACCTTTATGATGGTAATATGAAATTAGTATATCGAGGCCAGTTAGATGATTCAAGACCTGGGAATAATCTTTCATGTGATGGTAATGACTTAAATCATGCAATTGATTGCCTAATGCAAAATAAAGTGAACGATAAGCTGCAGAAACCAAGTATAGGATGTAATATAAAGTGGAAGCTTAGTTAATCTCAACCAACTCCACATCAAAAATTAAAGTTGCATTAGGCGGAATTATACCTCCAGCTCCCATTTCACCATAAGCTAAATTACCTGGAATTAAGAATGTTGCCTTCTCTCCAACACTCAACAAGCTTATACCTTCATCCCAGCCTTTAATAACCTGGCCTATACCAAGTTTAAACTCAATTGGTTCATTTCTTTTATAAGAAGAGTCAAAAACTGTTCCATCAAGTAATTGTCCCTTATAATGGACTTTAACTGTATCGCCAACTTTTGGTTTAGCTCCATTATTTTCTGAAATTATATTATAACGTAATCCTGAATCAGTTATCTTAAAACCTTTTGAAATTTCAGCAATTTTATTATCAAGATCTAATTTTATTTTCTTCTCTCTTTCATCTTTTAGATTATTAAACTGACTAAAGGAGTCTAATGAGTCGAAACTTTCAGCTTTACCTCCCACTCTACTTATTGTTAATTTTATGATTTCATCATCTTGTTCAATAGAATTTACTACTGGCATCCCATCTATAACTTTACCAAAAACAGTATGTTTATTATCTAACCAAGGTGTTTCTACGTGTGTTATAAAAAACTGACTCCCATTAGTTCCTGGGCCAGCATTAGCCATTGATAGAATTCCTTCACTATTATGTTTAAGATCGTTATGAAACTCATCATCAAATTTATATCCTGGATCTCCTGTTCCATTTCCCAAAGGACAACCGCATTGAATCATAAAATCATTAATAACCCTATGAAAAATTATTCCATCATAGTAGGGAGTTCCAATTTCTTTATGAGAATTTTTTATTTTCCCTTCAGCCAGAGAAATAAAATTCCCTACTGTTCCAGGAGTTTTTTCATATTCTAATGAAGCAACAATTAATCCTTTAGTTGTTTCAAAAGTTGCATATATACCTTCTTTCATAATAAAAAATTTGAGCGAATATACAATTAATCGTTAAAATGAATAAATAAATCTAATTTGCAAATTCACTTAAAAATTTTAGTCTATAGATTCTGAGCTCAATATCTTCATAATCTCCATCAAATTCACCCATAGCTTTTTCAATATCATCACTGTCAGATTCTATAAAATAATCGTATAGTTCGCTTTGCTGATCCTCATCTAAAATTTCGTCAATACAATAAGATATATCTAGCTTAGTACCAGAATAAACAATTGATTCCATTTCTTTAACAAAATCCTCCATTTCAATCCCTTTTGCAGAAATAATGTCATCAAAAGGCATTTTCCTGTCTACACTTTGAATTATATAAAGTTTAAGTGCTGAATTTGATCCAGAACTTTTTACAATAAAATCATCAACCCTAGTAATATTGTTTTCTTCTATATATTTTAATATTAAATCAATAAATTCTTTACCATATTTATTCGCTTTTCCTTCACCAACTCCATGGATATTAGCCATTTCATCAATAGTTATTGGATATTTCAATGTCATATCCTCAAGGGATGGATCCTGAAATATTATATAAGGAGGAAGGTTTAGTTTATTTGCAATTTGCTTTCTTAATTTTTTTAGAATTGACATTAATTCTAAATCAGCAGTAAAATCTGATTTTGGTTGACTTAAAATTTTATCATCATTTTTATATTCATGATCCTTAGAGATCATAAACTTTTCTGGGTTAGATAAAAATTTATTTCCTTTATCCTTAATTAAAATAGTACCATAAGATTCTATATTTCTTTCTAATAAACCTGATACAACTAGCTGCCTTATTAATCCTATCCAAAATGGTTTTTGAAAATCTTTACCATTGCCAAAAAATTCCTTTTCATTTAACTTGTGAGATTTAATTATAGCTGTTTCATTGCCAAGCAAAATATCTGTTAATTCCTTGGCTTTATAAATCTGTTTAGTTTCATTAATAAGATTAAGCAATAAAATAATTTGATTTTTTACATCTATTTTTTTCTTAGGATTAACCATATTGTCATCTAGCATTCCTCCTTCACCTTTTTCATTATCAAATTCTTCACCAAAATAATTAAGCAAATACTTTCTTCTGGAAATAGATGTTTCACAATAAGAAACCATTTCTTCAAGTAATAATGAAGATAGCTGTTGTTCAGAATTAGGTTTTGATGTAATAAATTTTTCGAGTTTTTCAATATCCTTATAAGAATAAAAAGCTAAACAATGTCCCTCTCCTCCATCTCTTCCTGCTCTACCGGTTTCTTGATAATATCCTTCTAAACTTTTTGGGACATCATAATGAATCACAAATCTTATATTAGGTTTGTCAATACCCATTCCAAAGGCAATTGTAGCAACAACAACATCAACATCTTCTTTTAAAAAAGAATCCTGATTATCAGATCTTGTCTTGGAGTCTAATCCTGCATGATAATGCAACGCTTTTATATCATTAAGCTGTAATAAATTAGTTATTTCTTCAACTTTTTTTCTGCTTAAACAGTATATAATTCCTGATTTATTATTGTTTTTCTTAATAAATTTAATAAGATCTGAATTTACCGTGTCATTCTTATAGCGCACTTCATAAAATAGATTTGGTCTATTAAATGATGCCTTAAAAATCTTCGCATCAGAAATATTTAAATTTTTTAATATATCTGACTGAACTTTAGGTGTTGCTGTTGCAGTAAGAGCAATAATAGGAATGTTGTTTTGAATTTTATCAGCTATTAACCTAAGATTTCTATATTCTGGCCTAAAATCATGTCCCCATTCACTTATACAATGAGCCTCATCTACAGCTATTAGAGAAATATTAATTGATTTAAGAAAATCTATGTTAGAATCCTTTGAAAGTGATTCTGGAGCCATATATAAGAGCTTAGTAATTCCATTTTTTACATCAGCCTTAACATTTTCCTGCTGATCTTTTGTTAACGAAGAATTTAATACGTGTGCTATTCCATCTACATTAGAGAACCCTCTAATATGATCCACTTGATTTTTCATTAGTGCAATAAGAGGTGAAACAACAATTGCAGTACCTTCTTTTATAAGAGCTGGCAATTGATAACACAAAGATTTACCACCACCTGTTGGCATGACAACAAAAGTGTCCTTATTTTCACATATACTGGCTATTACTTGCTTTTGGAGTCCTTTAAATTCATCAAAACCAAAAAATTTTTTTAATGAATCATAGATAAGGTTATCGTTGATTTTCATTTAATCACTATAGTATATCATTTTTTATACTACTATTAAGATAAGATATTATGATAATTTTAAGAAATTCTTTAGTAAAAATTTTGTTTTTTTGTATAATAAAATGCATTTGAAATTTTAACTCAATTTATTGGATGCAGAAATAATAAATTTTGAAAGAAATAAATTCTGTTTTAAGTTTTGCTAAAGAGACTATTGAGCTTCAAGCAAGTAGTATTAAAAATCTATCTAAACTGCTAAATAAAGATTTTGAAAAGGCAGTAAACTTAATTAGTAAATCAAAAGGAAGAGTAATTGTCAGTGGTATAGGGAAAAGTGCTATTATTGCTCAAAAAATTGTAGCAACATTTAATTCTACTGGAACCCCTTCAATTTTTATGCATGCTGCTGATGCAATTCATGGAGATTTAGGGCTAATTCAAGAACATGACATAATTATCTGTATTTCTAAAAGCGGGAATACTCCTGAGATAAAAGCATTAGTTCCTTATATAAAAAAAACCTCAAATAAACTTATAGCTATAACAGGTGAAACCAATAGTTATTTGTCTGAAAAATCAGATATTGTAATTAACAGCTATGTAGATACAGAAGCATGTCCTAATAATCTAGCTCCTACTACAAGCACTACCGCTCAACTTGTTATAGGTGATGCAATTGCTGTTTGTTTAGTAAAATTAAGAGGGTTTTCATCAAATGATTTTGCAAAATATCATCCTGGAGGAAGTCTAGGAAAAAGGTTATTCTTAAAGGTTGAAGATGTAATAAACTCAAAAGCTCTTCCCAAAGTAGATACTTCAGACTTAATGAAAGATGTTATTATTGAAATCTCCAATAAAATGTTGGGGATTGCAGTTGTAATAGAGGAAAACAAAATTATTGGTGTAATAACTGATGGTGACCTAAGACGTCAATTGCTAAAAAGCCAAGATATATCTAAAGTTAAAGCTCATGAAATAATGAGTAAAAATCCTAAAATAATAAGTAAAAATATGCTTGCAACAGAAGCTTTATCTATTATGAAGACAAACAAAATATCCCAGTTAATTGTAGCTGAAAAAAATAAATATGTTGGGGTTTTGCATATCCAAAGTCTAATTAAAGAAGGTATAGTATAGTGAACAACAATCAAGTTGATAACATGTCATTTTTGGAACATCTTGAAGAATTAAGATGGCATATCCTTAGATCAATGTTTGCAATTATAATAACAGGATTTGCTTGCTTTATAATGAAGGATTTTATATTTGACACCATAATATTTGGACCAAAAAACATGTCTTTTCCAACTTATAGGTTTTTGTGTGAAACTGCAACTATTATTGGTGTTGAAACTAACTTTTGTGGTACCGAATTTCCATTTGTTATTCAAAATAGAACAATGGGTGGACAATTTTCTGCTCATATATGGACATCTATAATCGGAGGGTTTATCTTATCTTTTCCATATGTTATTTACGAATTGTGGAAGTTTATAAGTCCCGGATTATTAGAAACTGAAAAAACCAAATCTAGAGGTTTTATATTTATTTGCTCTTTTTTATTTTTTCTTGGAGTTTTGTTTGGCTATTATGTTGTAGCTCCACTTTCAATTAACTTTTTAGGAGGGTATCAAGTTTCAAATGAAGTCTTAAATGAAATTGACATTAGCTCTTACATTGCATTAGTTAGATCTTCTTGTTTGGCTTGTGGAATTATGTTTGAGTTGCCTATAATAATATTTTTCTTAACTAGAATAGGAATAGTTACACCCAAATCATTAATAAAATATAGAAAATACGCGATTTTGATTGTTTTAACTTTTGCTGCAATTATTACACCTCCTGATGTAGCTAGTCAAATTATTGTTGCGATTCCTGTAATGATTTTATATCAAATAAGTATATTTATTTCTAGGTTAGTTTTAAAAAAACAAAATAGATGATTTTAAAGGCTGATAATTTAATGAAATCCTATTCTGGGAAGAAAGTTGTTAAAGATATTTCTCTACAGCTAAAGCAAGGTGAGATAGTTGGCTTACTCGGACCAAATGGTGCTGGTAAAACAACTTCATTTTATATGATTGTAGGATTAATAAAACCCAACTCAGGAAAAATTTATCTAGATCAAGAAGAAATTACTAAATTCCCGATGTATAAGAGAGCTCAGTATGGAATTGGATATTTAGCTCAAGAAGCTTCTGTCTTTAGAAAAATGAGCGTTGAAAATAATATTTTAAGCGTTCTACAATTAACCAAGTTATCTAAAAAGGATCAAAATAAAAGAATGGAATCTTTATTGGATGAGTTTGGCTTAACTCACATAAGAAAAAATAGGGGAGATTTACTTTCAGGTGGTGAAAGAAGAAGAACAGAAATAGCAAGAGCTCTTGCTACTGATCCAAGCTTCATACTTCTAGATGAACCATTTGCAGGAGTTGACCCTCTAGCTGTTGAAGATATTCAGAAGATAATTACTAAGCTTACTGAAAAAAATATTGGTATACTTATTACAGATCATAATGTTCGTGAAACCCTAGCAATAACTGACAGGACATACCTTATGTTTGAAGGGAATATTCTTAAAGACGGTAAGCCTGAGGAACTAGCTGATGATGAAACTGTTAGAAAGGTCTATCTAGGTCAAAACTTCGAACTAAGGAAAAAATCTTAATTAGATCCATCTTTTACTTTTCTTAAGACAAAATAAGATACTATATAATAAACTACTAAAATAATTGGGATGGAAGCTTCCTTGATAGCAACAAGTAGTGCTAAGGAAACTAAAACAAGTAAGATTCTATATTTATTAAGTCCTTTAAAATTAAAATCTTTAAACTTTAGATTAATTAATTTAAATCTTGAGTTTAGCAAATAACAGCTTAAAATAGTGATAAAAATCAAAAAATTATTACTTACAATTACCTCCCTTATAGATAAGTTGTTTGATGATTCTACAATTAACATTAGGGATAAAATAAATATAGTATTTGCTGGAGTTGGTAACCCTGTAAAGTATTTTAATTTTTTATTAGATAAATTAAAGTTAGCTAGTCTATATGCAGAAGCTAATGTTATTAAAAACCCCAATAAGGGTAAAAATGGATCAAGAGAAACTTCCATAAACAATTTATACATTATAATCCCTGGGACCAATCCAAAAGAAATTAGATCAGCCAATGAATCTAACTGAGCACCTAATTTACTTTCCATATTAAATTTTCTAGCTATTAATCCATCCATGAAATCAAAAAATAATGCAATCAAAATAAGATAAGAAATAGATTGCATTGACAAATTGTCTTCTATCAAAAGCAATATAATAATGCATCCTAAAAAAAGATTCAACAGAGTTAATATGTTAGGAATAATTCTAATAATTAAAAATTCAGATTTGAATACTAATATAGTAACTTATTAAATAATATCTTTATACACCTTATTGATTTTGGGTTGTTTATATAATATAACACAATAACAAAGTCAATTAGAAGTTTTTATTGATATTATCAATAATGAAGAGGTTAGTTTTCTTATTATTATTTTCCATTGTAGGAATAAATGCACAGGATAATTCAAAATATTCTAATGAGTTCCTAAATATTGGTGTAGATGCTCAATCAATAGGAATGAGCAATGCTGTAGTTTCTAACATATCAGATGTTAACTCAACTTATTGGAATCCAGCTGGCTTATTACAACTAGAAGACAAACAAATTTCACTAATGCATTCAAACTATTTTGCCAATATAGCAACATATAATTTTATTGCGTATGCAACACCAATTGATGATGATTCAGCATTAGGATTCTCTATGGTAAGGTTTGGCGTTGATGATATTCTAGATACAACACAGTTAATTGATGATCAAGGGAATATAAATTTTGATAGAATAAATTTATTCTCAACTGCTGATTATGCATTTCTATTCTCCTATGCGAGAAGATTAAAGTTTAAAAATTTAAACTATGGAGTTAATTTAAAAATTATCAGAAGAATTATAGGAGATTTTTCTAGTTCTTGGGGTTTTGGGTTTGATTTTGGCATACAGTTTAAAACTAATAATGATTGGAATTTTGGCTTAATGGCAAGAGACATTACAACAACCTATAATTCTTGGACTATAAACGGAGATAAATTAAATGATATTCAAAATGCAATTGAAGGTCAAAATCAAGAAATACCTACTGGTACAGAAATAACTATTCCAAAATTACAGTTAGGTGTTTCAAAAGAAATAGATATAAAAAATGATTATACTTTATTAGCAGCATTAGACCTAATAGTAAAGTTTGAAGAGAATAATGATATAATTTCCACTAATTTTGCTAGTATAAATCCTGCAATAGGATTAGAACTTGGTTATATTGACCTCGTTTTTCTAAGGCTTGGTATGGGTAATTTTCAAAATGAGTTACAATTTGATAATTCTAGTGAAGTTAGCTTTCAGCCAAATTTTGGAATTGGATTCAAATATAAAAGTATTGAAATGGATTATGCATTTACAGATATTGGAAATCAAAGCATTGCTTTATATTCTAATATATTTTCATTAAAATTTGACCTTAATTTATTTAGATAATACTATGCTAAAAAAAGTTCTATTAATCTTACTATCAGTATTTATCCTAGAGATAGATGCGCAAGAAAATATAGAAGAAACACCTCAATATGAAGTTAGCATACTAACCATTGGACCTGGAAATTCTTTAAGTGATGCTTTTGGTCACTCTGGAATTAGAGTAATAGATAGAGTAAATGATTATGATATAGTTTTTAATTATGGTGTATATGACTTTAATGCACCTAATTTTTATGGAAATTTTGTAAAAGGAAGACCTATATACAGTCTTGGTTTAAATAATTATGAAAATTTTTATAAAAACTATGTAAATCAATCTAGACAAATTATCGAACAAAAATTAGATTTATCTGAATACAAAAAAAGAATATTCGTAAACAGGTTAATTACAAATTCTAAAGAAGCAAATAAATTTTATGAGTATAATTATTTTGAAAATAATTGCTCTACAAAAATTGCTGATATATTTAATGAAATTCTTGAAGAAGATATTAAAAATGAGGGTTTACATAAAGTCAATGTAGGCCCAAATTCATACAGAAAATTAGTTTATGAAAATATTAACCCTAATTCCTGGGGAGCATTAGGAATTGATATATGTCTTGGAGCTATAATTGATAAAAACATCAACTCTCAAGATGAATTATTTCTTCCATATAATTTAAAATCATATTTTGATGATTTAGGTAATTCAAACATTAGAAATGGAAATTTAGTAACAACCTCAGTATTATTTGGCGAATACTCAAAATATACTGAAACATTAATTTCACCAATATATTTATTGCTAATCTTATCATTAATTATTATTTCTATTACCTATATAGATTACTTAAGAAGAACAAGAAGTGTACTATTAGACTCCATTGTTTTACTAATTACAGGGATAATTGGATTATTATTAATCTACTTATGGTTTTTTAGTAATCACACGGCATCTGCATGGAATTATAATCTATTATGGGCAATCCCTTTTAATTTAATTCTATTTATTGAGTTGCTTAAGAAAAAACAAAAAAAATGGGTTATATCATACCTAAAATTAATTATTATTATGCTATTGCTTATGTGCCTTCATTGGGTTGTTGGGGTTCAAATCTTTAACATTAGTTTAATTTCATTAATTTTAGCATTAATAATTAGGTATTTTTACCTAATTAAATACTTCACAAATTCAATCAGACAATAATTCTATGAAAATTTATACAAAATCAGGAGATAAAGGATCTACAAAATTAATTGGGGGTAAAGATGTCAAGAAACATAATATTCAGGTTGATGCTTATGGATCAATTGACGAACTAAATTCATATATAGGCTTAATAAGAGATTTTACAAATGATTCTAAAACAAAAAAATCACTCATAGAAATACAAAGGAATTTATTTAATATAGGTGCAATACTTGCATTTCAAGACAAAGAAACAGCAGATAAAATTTTGAAAACTAAAAATCTAAAAATCTTAAATAAAGATATCACTACAATAGAAAACGATATTGATTTTATCTCAGAAAAATTATCAAAAATTGACAAATTTATTATCCCAGGTGGTCATGAAAATGTTTCATATTGTCATATAGCTAGGTCCGTTTGCAGAAGAGCTGAGAGAAATGCCTCAAAACTAAAATCTGTTTATGATTTTCAAGATGAAATTTTAGTATACCTAAATAGACTTTCTGATTATATATTTATGCTAGCAAGAAAATTTTCTAATGAACTAGAGGTTGAAGAAATACCTTGGGAATCATAGTTATTTAAAAAAATATCCATAATCACTTGCTTTTTTCGTCTAAAAATATATTTTTGCAAAAAATACTTTATCATGTATTGGACTTTAGAATTAGCCTCTTATTTAAGTGATGCTCCATGGCCAGCTACAAAAGATGAATTGATAGATTATTCTATTAGAACTGGAGCACCATTAGAAGTTGTTGAAAACTTACAGGCAATTGAAGATGAAGGGGATCTTTATGAATCCATTCAAGAAATATGGAATGATTATCCAACTGATGAAGATTATCTTTGGAATGAAGATGAATATTAAACTCCAAAAAGTCTCTTAACTGAGGCTTTTTTTTAATATTTTCATTAAACAAATTGTATCTTTGAAAATTAAAATCACTATCTGATAAAACTTATGAGTTTTTTTAATTCAATTCTTAAATTATTTGTAGGAGACAAAGCCAAAAAGGATGTAAAATTAATACTACCTATAGTTGAAGAAATTAAATCATTTGAAGATGAGATTTCTAAACTAAATGACAATGAATTAAGAGAGCAGACTCAAAATTTTAAATCTGAAATAAATTCATCTATTAATGAAATTAAAGAACAGATAAAACAGCTCAAAGATGATGTAGATAAGACTAAAGACTTTGACAAAAAAGAAGATCTATATAACCAAATAGATAATCTTGAAGAAGAATGCTACAAAACCACTGAAGATACTCTGAATAAAATCTTGCCTAAAGCGTTTGCAGTCATTAAAGAGACCGCAAAACGCTTCTTTAATAACAAAGAAATTACCGTTAAAGCAACAGCTTTTGATAGAGAAATTTCTTCAAATAAGGATTATGTGCAGCTAAATCAAGACAATGCTGTTTGGAAAAACTCATGGGATGCAGCTGGCAAACCAATAACCTGGGATATGATTCACTATGATGTGCAATTGATTGGCGGTATTACTATGCACCAAGGCAAAATTGCTGAAATGCAAACTGGAGAAGGTAAAACTCTAGTAGCAACCTTGCCAGTATATTTAAACGCTTTATCAGGAAGAGGAGTTCATATTGTAACAGTTAATGATTATTTAGCAAAAAGGGATAGTGCTTGGATGGCTCCAATCTTCGAATTTCATGGGTTGAAAGTAGATTGTATTAATTATTATAAGCCTAACTCAACCGAAAGAAAAAACGCCTATAATGCTGATATTACATATGGAACAAATAATGAATTTGGGTTTGACTATCTAAGAGATAATATGGCTAACTCTCCTGATGATCTTGTTCAAAGGAAGCATAATTATGCTATTGTTGATGAGGTTGATTCTGTTTTGGTAGATGACGCAAGAACTCCTTTAATAATATCTGGTGCAGTTCCTCAGGGTGATAAACATGAATTTAATGAGCTTAAACCTAAAATTGAAAAGATAGTATCTGTACAAAGACAATTGTTAACTGCTACATTGGCTGAGGCAAAAAATAATATTTCTGATAATAACAAAGATGAAGGTGCTTTCAATTTACTTAGAGTATATAGAGGAATTCCAAAAAATAAAGCATTAATTAAATATTTGAGTGAGGAAGGTATAAAACAGTTATTGCAAAAAACTGAGAATTTTTACATGCAAGACAATAACAAGGAAATGCCAAAGATTGATGAGGCGCTTTATTATGTTATTGATGAAAAAAACAATCAGATAGAACTTACTGACAAAGGAATTGAATTCCTTTCAGGAAAAGATGATCCAAACTTTTTTATTATGCCAGAAATAGGAATGGAAATATCTAAAATAGAATCTAAGGAATATAAACCTGAAAAAGAAGCAGCTTTAAAAGAAGAGCTTTATAGAGATTTTAATATTAAATCTGAAAGAATTCATTCAATAAACCAACTACTTAAAGCTTATGCATTATTTGAAAAAGATATTCAGTACGTAGTAATGGAAAATAAAGTACTGATAGTTGATGAACAAACTGGAAGGATAATGGATGGGAGAAGATATAGTGATGGTCTTCATCAAGCAATAGAAGCTAAAGAAAATGTTAAAATTGAATCTGCTACACAAACATTTGCTACTATAACTCTGCAAAATTATTTTAGGATGTATGGTAAACTTTCAGGAATGACAGGTACTGCAGTAACTGAAGCTGGAGAATTTTGGGATATCTATAAGCTAGATGTAATTGAAATTCCAACAAATAAGCCTGTAATTAGAGATGACAAAGAAGATTTAGTGTATAAAACTAAAAGAGAAAAATATAATGCAGTTATTGAACAAGTCACCAATTTATCTCAGTTAGGTCGACCTGTATTAATTGGTACTACTTCTGTTGAAATTAGTGAACTACTTGGAAAAATGCTTAGTATAAGAAAAGTACCTCACAATATTTTGAATGCAAAGCTTCACAAAAAAGAATCTGATATTGTTGCTGAAGCTGGTAAATCAGGCCAAGTCACTATCGCCACTAACATGGCAGGAAGGGGAACCGATATTAAACTAAGTAAAGAAGTTCTTGATATAGGAGGATTAGCCATTGTTGGTACAGAAAGACATGATTCAAGAAGAGTTGATAGACAATTAAGAGGTAGATCTGGAAGACAAGGAGACCCTGGTAGTTCGCAATTTTATGTTTCTCTTGAAGACAATTTAATGAGATTATTTGGTAGTGAAAAGATTGCAAAAATGATGGATAGAATGGGGTTAGAAGAAGGAGAGGTAATTCAACACTCCATGATAACTAAATCAATTGAAAGAGCACAAAAAAAAGTAGAAGAAAATAATTTTGGGATAAGAAAAAGATTGCTAGAGTATGATGACGTAATGAATGCTCAAAGGGAAGTTATTTACAAAAGGAGACATAACTCATTGTTTGGTGACAGATTAAGGATAGATATTGCAAATATGATATATGACACATGTGAAAGTATTGTATTAAACAATAAAGAAACTAATGATTACAAAAATTTTGAATTTGAATTAATAAAATTCTTTTCTATAAGCACAGATTTATCATCCGAAGAATTTGAATCAATAAATGATAATGAAATTATAAATAAAATTTATAAACTAGCACTTGCTCACTACTTAAATAAAATTGAAGCAAATGCTAAATTAGCCTTCCCTGTAATAAAACATGTATATGAAAATCAAAAGGATAGGTTTAAACGAATTGTTGTTCCTTTTACTGATGGAATTAAAACTCTTCAGGTAGTTACAGATTTAGAAAAAGCGTATTCATCTGATGGACAGCAGCTTGTAACAGATTTTGAAAAGAACATATCATTAGCAATTTTAGATAATTCATGGAAAAACCATTTAAGAAAAATGGATGAACTAAAACAATCTGTTCAATTAGCAGTTCATGAGCAAAAGGACCCCTTATTAATATATAAATTTGAATCTTTTGAATTATTTAAAAACTTAATCGATGAAGTAAATAAAGATATTTTATCATTTTTATTTAAAGCTGAGATTTCAAATGAAAGTGCAAAAAACATTCAAGAAGCTAGGCCAAGGAAAATCACTAAGATTAATACATCTAAGGAAGAGATTCCAAATATTGATGAGTTAAGCTCAAGAAACAAGGCAGCTGGAAATACTCAAACCCAACAAATAGAGACAATTGTAAGAGATAAACCAAAGATTGGAAGAAATGATAGAATAACAATAAAGAATGTTTCTACTGGTGAGAATAAAGAGATGAAATTCAAGCATGCTGAACCATTAATTAATAAAGGAGAATGGGTGATTTCAGAAAAAACTGCTACTCCATAAAAAATTAATCTATTTTATCATGAAACAAATACCTAAAAAACAAATTGATGTTAAAAAGGTTATTAGCGGATTGTTAAATGGTGACATTGTTTCTTTAAGTAAAGCTATTACAATAGTTGAAAGTGATAATGCTAAAGACATATCTAATTCTAATAAAATAATTTCTTCATGTCTTAAAAATAGAACTAATTCAATAAGAATTGGTATAACCGGTGTTCCAGGGGTGGGGAAAAGCACTTTTATTGAGGCTTTTGGCAATCAACTTACAAAACAAGGACATAAAGTTGCTGTTTTAGCTATTGATCCAACTAGCACAGTTAGCCGTGGCAGTATTATGGGCGACAAAACCAGAATGAATACTCTAGTTAATAATAAAAATGCTTTTATAAGACCTAGCCCTGCATCAAGTCATTATGGAGGTGTGGCAAAAAAAACTAGAGAATCAATTATTCTATGTGAAGCTGCAGGGTATAATATAGTTATAGTTGAAACCGTTGGTGTTGGTCAAAATGAAATTAGTGTATCTGAAATGGTAGATATCTTTCTATTATTAAAACTTTCTGGTGCTGGAGATGAATTACAAGGTATAAAAAGAGGTATAATTGAAATGGCAGATGCAATAATAATAAATAAAGCAGATGGAGATAATATTGAAAAATCTAATAAGGCCATGGCAGAATTTTCAATGGCATTAAAATTATATCCAATAAAGAAATCTAAGTGGGTTCCAAAAGTACTAACATGTAGCTCAATTAATAATTCAGGTATTGAGCCTATTTGGAAATTAGTGTTGAAATACATCTCTAATACAAAAGAAAATAAGTTTTTTTATGAGAATAGAAAACGTCAAAATAAATATTGGTTGTTACAGACCATAAATGATAAATTACAATCTGATTTCTTTAGTAATGATAAAATAAAAAAAGAGCTAGAAAACCAATATAGTTTGTTAGATCAAAATAAAACAACGCCATTTGCTGCTGCTGATGTTTTATTAAAAATATAATATGGTAGAATTTACAATAATAGTGCCTGTTTTTAATGAGAAGGAGAATCTATCTAGGCTGGAAGTTGAATTAATGAAATTTATTAATTCAACTGAATACAAAACAAAAATTCTTATAGTAGATGACGGATCTACCGATGGAAGTAAAGAAATAATCAAAAGACTATGTAAAAAAAATAATTTCTTTGAATCTGTGTCTTTTAAAACTAATCATGGGCTTAGCAGTGCATTAAAGGCAGGGTTTGATTTGTGTGATTCAGAATATCTAGGCTATATTGATTCCGATTTACAAACATCACCAAGTGACTTTCATAATTTATTAAAATATATTGAAGAATATGATCTTGTTACAGGATATAGAGCTAATAGAAAGGATTCATTAATTAAAAAATTATCCTCATTAGCAGCTAACAGCATTAGAAATTTATTTACTAATGACGGGATCAATGATACGGGATGTCCGTTAAAAGTAATAAAAACTGATTATGCCAAGAGAATTCCAATGTTTAAAGGATTACATAGATTTTTACCTGCAATGGTACTTCTTCAAAAAGGTAATATTATTGAAATTCCTATTCAGCATTTTCCAAGAATAGCCGGAAAGGCAAAGTTTGGCCTATTTAATAGGATATTGGGGCCATTATCAGATTGTTTCGCATTTATTTGGATGAAAAGAAAATATATTAATTACCAAATAGAAAATAATGATTGATATCCCCATTGAGATCATTGTATTAGGATTTACCGCACAATTTTTTTTTAGTGCAAGAGTAATTATCCAATGGTTTTACACAGAACGTGAAGCAAGAGTAATTACACCAACAATTTATTGGATATTAAGCCTAAGTGCTTCGCTGCTTTTCTTTATGTATGGTTACTTCAGAGATGATTTTGCTATTATGTTTGGGCAATTTATTGGTTATTATATTTATATCCGAAATTTACAGTTACAGAATAAATGGACAAATTTTAATTTAACTGTTAGGCTAATATTATTATTTTTACCAATTATAATTTGTGTTGATAGGGCATGGAATTCTAATTTCTTTAACCTAGACTCTCTTTTTTATAATCCTGAAATACCTCAGTGGTTATTATATCTCGGAATAATTTCACAAATTACATTTACTTTTAGATATGTATACCAATGGTTGTCCTCTGAAATTACAAAAAAATCTCACCTACCTTTGGGTTTTTGGGCCATTAGTATTTTAGGTGCGATTTTAATAATTATCTATTCTATTTTTAGAAAAGACCCTGTATTATTCTTTAGCCATATTGCTGGAATTATTATGTACTCTAGAAATATTTATTTTATTTATCTTAACAAAGAAAAACAGTGAAATTTTTGAAGAAATATTATTTCTTGGTAATTGTATTATTTCTGTTAATATATTCATTTTCAACATTCAATTTAATAGAGGTTGGAATTATGGAAGCAAGAAATTTTCAAACTGCAAATGAAATTATTGAAAATGACAATTGGCTTCTTCCAACACTAAATGATGAGCCAAGATATCAGAAACCACCACTACCTACTTGGCTAACTGCTTTGTCTGTTTTACTTTTCAATTCAAAAGCTGTCATATTCTATAGGATTCCTGCTATACTGTTTCTATTTATTATAGGTGCTACAAGCTATTTTTTTAGCCTTAGAATTAATTTTAATAAAAGCGAGAGTATTATAAATGGACTAATAACTGTGAGCTCTATTTATATAATAGCTATCATATTTGAAGCACCATGGGATATTTTTGCGCATGGCTTTATGTTTATAGCTATCTACTATCTTTTTAATTCATTTAAAAATTCTTTTACTAAAAACCATAACATACTTATTGGAATATTAATTGGCCTTTCAATAATGTCAAAAGGACCAATTTCTATTTACGCATTACTAATTCCTTTTCTTTTATCTTATCTATTAGTATATAAAAAAATTAGCCTTAATAATCTTATTATAATTTTATTTATTTCAATAGTTTCTGGTGGAATGTGGTATCTATATGTTTATACTCAAGACTATAATACACTATTAGATATAGGTGCTCAAGAAACTAAAAATTGGTCAAATTATAATGTTAAGCCATTCTATTACTATTGGGATTTTTTTATTAATAGTGGCATCTGGACAATTCCAGCAATAACTAGCATAATACTCCCATTTATTAACAGAAAAATTCCAGTTAATAAACACCACCTGCTAACATGCTATTGGGTTTTGTTTTCAGTTATTTTATTATCATTAATACCAGAAAAAAAGACTAGATATTTAATGCCTGTACTTATACCATTAGCACTGAATACTGGCTTCTATATAAATTATATTATTAAATACTCAAAACAGAAGATAAGTCCATTATTATTACCCATATATTTAAACTTTCTACTAATAGCCATTTTTGGATTAATTACCTCTATTACTCATATATTAAATTATGGAATTAGCTCCTTACCAATAATAGGAGTGCTTATAACACTACTTTTTATTTATAATTTTTACAAAAGAAATTTTGATAAAGCCATTTACTTAAAAATAATTTTATTTTTCACAGTAATTAATTTTGCTCTACCACAAACTTATTCAAATACTAATAATGATTACACTTCACTAAATAGTCTAGAATATGAAATACAAAACTTAAAATTATATTCAGATTATAAAATTACTGCTGATCTAATATGGAACCTAAAAAGAAAAGTTAACAAAACTGAATTATCTAAAATAAATGATTCAATTTTTGTGCTAATTTCTAATAAAAATTATGATTCTATAAATTATGAATTTAGAGAAAATAGACTAATCATAGATAAAAAAATCAAAGTGGATTTTAATCCAACAACAGAAGACAGTAATCGATATAGAGATAGACTTGCAACAAATCTTTATATTTTATCAAAAATATAAGAGTTACGCTTTAAAGCTCAACTGCTCTAAATAAATATGATAAAAAAGAGTTGAAGAAATAGCTCCAAAAATCAAACCACATAAAATATCTGTTGGATAATGTAATCCTAAATATATTCTACTATAAGAAAAAATAAATACCCAGATAATTAAAATAATTGAAAATATACTAGTAAATTTTTCCCTCATTATTCTAATAACGAATAGTGAAACTGCTATTGAATTGGATGCATGAGCAGAAAAGAATCCATATTTGCCACAATATATATCTATTTCTCGTAATCCTAAATACCCCTCTCTGCATGGCCTTAACCTCTGAAAACTATCTTTAATAAAATTAGTAAATTGGTCAGTAAATAAGATTAATATAGAAATGAATAAAATAATAAACGCCGTTTGCTTTAATCCAAAACTCTTGTATATATAATAAACGATAAAAGCAAACAGAGGTATATAAGTTGTCTTATTTGTCAAAATAATCCATATAGGATCCCAAAATTCTGATCCTAATGAATTCAAGTAAACTAATATTTGTATGTCAATTTCCTCTAAAGTCATTATTTATTAATCATTTTATTTGTTAAATATAAAAATCTCCAATACAAAAATACAGAAGAAAATAAAAGACCGCAAAGTAATCCAATCCATATACCTGTCTCGGCCATTGATGACTCATCTCCTAAAATAAAACTTATTGGAAACCCAACAATCCAGTAGGCTATAAAAACTATGATTGTAGGTATTTTTACGTCCTGCATACCCCTTAAAGTTCCTAATATGATTACTTGAGCACTATCAAATAGTTGAAAAATGGCAACAATTATAAATAATTTTGATGCAATCTTAACTAACTCTATATTCTCAATTAAATTTTCCTGATTATTAATATCAATGTAAATATAGGGTAGATAATCTCTTAATATATATATTCCTAGGGCAAAAAATGAAGCAAAATAAACTCCTAATAATAATATTGATAATGATATTCTTTTAAGTTCTTGATAATTTTTTAATCCTTTTTGATTACCAGCCCTAATAGCAGCACTTACACTCAAGCCACTAGCAACCATAAAAGTCATAGATGAAATATTTAAAACTATTTGATTTGCAGATTGAGGTATTTCTCCTAATAATCCACTTAACCAAATTGCAGATGTAAATAAACCTACTTCAAAAAACATTTGTAATGAAGTAGGAAATCCTAGACTTAGTATTTCCTCTATCATAAATTTATCATATATGAATGATTTTAAGTCAGACATATAATTATAAATAATCTTTTTATCCATTAGCATATAAAAAAGAAATACAAACATTATTATTCTTGATATCAATGTGCCAATAGCTGCTCCAATAATACCAAGCTTTGGAAAGCCCAACATTCCAAAAATTAAAATATAGTTTATGATAACATTAATAATATTTGCCACAACTGTTGCATACATTGGATAAATTGTTCTTGATAAACCATCTGTATATTGTTTTAAGGCCTGAAATAATAATAAAGGAATAAGTGAAATAGCTACAATATCAATATATGGCAAAGCCAATTTAACAACCTCTACAGGTTGATCTAAATAAATTAAAGTATTTTTTAAAACTAATACTAATGCATATAATACAGTACCTAATATTAGACATAAAATAAAACCATTAATAAAAGACTTCTTAAGCTTATTCTGATTTCCTTCAGAGTGTGCTTCTGCAACTATTGGAGTAATTGCTGCTGAAAATCCAATACCAATTGACATTGCAATAAAAACATAACTATTTCCTAAAGAAACAGCAGCTAAATTTATTGGATCTAAGTTTCCTACCATTATATTATCTATCATCCCAACTAAAGTATGACCTACTAAACCTAATATAACAGGTATAGACAATTTTAAATTATACGAAAACTCCTTAGTGTAATTGGATAGATTCAATCCTCTAGCTTATTTTTGATAGAAATTCATTAAATAGTCAATCTCAATTTTTCCTTTCTCAATATTATTTAACTTGTTTTTCAATAGTCTTTTTTTAAAACTAGTTAACTTATCAGTGAATAGTATTCCTTGAATGTGATCATATTCATGTTGTATTACTCTAGCAACAATTCCTGAAAAATTTACTTTCTTAGAAATAAAGTTCTCATCATAATATTCAATATAAATATCTGACTTTCTTCTTATGTTTTCTCTTATATTAGGAATACTTAAGCACCCTTCTTCAAATAGCCAGCTCTCACCAGTTTCACCTACAATGGTTGGATTAATAAAAACTTCTTTAACCCTACTTACTTGTAAATCCTGAATTTTTTCATCATCCATATCTAAAAAAGGGGAAGTATCAATAATAAACAACCTAATTGATTCTCCTACCTGTGGAGCAGCCAACCCAACTCCACTAGCATTATACATAGTCTCATACATATTACCTATTAATTCCTTTAAATTAGGATAAGAAGCTGAAATTTCTTTTGCTTTTCTTTTTAAAACAGGATCCCCATATCCAATTATTGGTAAAATCATTTATTATTATTTAATACACAATATATCAATTATTGATTAATTACTTCTCTATAGATTTTAAATATCCTTGAAGAATTATTGTTGCACTTATCTTATCAATAATATATTTATCACTTCTATTTTTTTTGTTTAATCCAGCATCAATCATTGTTTGTAAAGCAATTTTTGAAGTAAAGCGTTCATCAAATCTCTTAATAGGAATATTAGGAAATTTTAGTGTTAATTTATTTATAAACTTCTTTATTAGTTCTTCAATATCAGAAAATTCATCATTCATTCTCTTTGGCTGACCAATTACAAACTCAGAAATATTATTGTTAGAATTGTATTTGTCAATGTAATCCATTACACTGTTTGTTTTAATTGTGGTAAGTCCAAATGCAAAAACTTGTGAATCATCACTAACTGCAATTCCAGATTTTACTTCTCCGTAATCAATGGCTAAAATTATTGACATAAAACAAATATAACACTATAACTTGTAGCAAATAAATATCCTTATTAACTAAAGAATTTTTTTATTTTTTTTCTAATAGACCTTCTGCTAAGAAATTGATTGCTATAATACATCATTAATTTAAAAACCTCCTCCTCACTTCTATTGGAGAGTATAGCATATTCCCTACTAATAATCCTTATTACTTCTTTATCATTAGTAAGTCGTCTAAAATTCATTATTCTCATTTTGAAATTCATTTCTTCAAATTTCATTCTATTCAAATCAACTAAATAAAATATCGGCCTACTATTATTAAGCTTAACTAAAGTATTTCCAGGGGAATGATCTAAAAAATTAATTCCATTTTCATGAAGCTTTAAAGTAAAACCTACAAAATCATTTAAAATATTAATCCGATCTGGATAATTAACATTGTTAATTACCTCACTTATTGCAAAATCAAAATCCAGTTGTTCTGAAACATAGAAACTGCTAGTTAAGAGCCCATTTTTTTTTACTTCATAATAACATATTGGTACTGGGGTATTTATTCCTAAATTCAATAATTTCATTGCATAATTATAAGATCTATTCGCCTTAGATAATCTGAAAAAGGCGTAAACAATTGAATTAAAAAAATTTGGGACACCAAAAGATTTTACATTTATTTGAATTTGTTCTAAGCTAAATTTTTTAATATTATTTCTATGATCTTTAATAGTCTGACCATTAGAAGTGCTGAAATTTTTAATTATACTTAAAATTTCTTCTTTGAAGTTTATATATTTAGAATTAAACTCTATAGACTTATTCAACTGGTTATTTTTTATATTTGATATAAATATATTTATAATAGATGGAAAAAATTATAAATGAAGTTGAAAAAGCATACAAAGTCCTTATAAATGGTGGTGTAATTCTATACCCTACTGATACTATATGGGGCTTGGGTTGTGACGCGACAAATAACAATGCGATTAATAAAATTAATGGCTTAAAAGGAAGAGAAAACACAGCTCCTATGCTAAGCTTGATTAATAGCTCTGATATGCTAAATAAGTTTCTACATGAAAAACCTGAAAATATAGACGATTTATTACAAAAATTTAAAAATCCAACTACAGTAGTGTATGATAATCCAAAAAATATATCTGAACTTTTAATTTCAAATAAAAATAAAGTTGCATTTAGAATTGTAAATCATAATTTCTGCAATATGCTTATTGATAAAATTAAAAAACCTATTGTATCAACCTCAGCGAATATTCATAATGAAAAACATCCTATTAATTTTAAAGAAATAGATGAACGTATTTTAAAAGGTGTAGACTATATCGTAAATTTACCAAATGAATCTGTAAGCAAACTCCCTTCTTCAATAGTAACAATTAATAATAAGGGAGAGATAAAAAAACTTCGATAGATAAAATATTTTATAATGAAATTTGAAGAGGCTATTAATGATAAACTTTTTAAAACTATTTCTAATTGTGCAGATCAACTAGGTTTAGATTGTTATGTTATTGGAGGTTTTGTTAGAGACTACTTCTTAAAAAGGGAATCTAAAGATGTAGATATTGTGGTAGTTGGAAGCGGTATAGAAATGGCAAAATTAGTTTCAAAAGCGCTTAAAATCACTTCAGAAATCAAAATTTTTAAAACCTATGGAACCGCTATGCTCCAATATTCAAATTTTGAAATTGAATTTGTTGGCGCAAGAAAAGAATCATATAGTGCTAAAAGCAGAAACCCTAAAATTTTTAAAGGAACACTGAAAGATGATATTAAAAGAAGAGACTTTACTATCAACAGTCTAGCTATTAGTTTAAATAAAAAAGATTATGGAACACTAATAGATGAATACAATGGCTTAGATGATATAGAATCAAAAATAATTAAAACTCCTCTTGATCCAAATGTAACCTTTAATGATGATCCGTTAAGAATGTTAAGGGCAATACGGTTTGCATCTAATCTCAAGTTCGATATAAACAAACATATATTGGAAGTAATCACAAATTTAAGTTCAAGAATTAATATTATTACTAAAGAGAGAGTCGTAGATGAAATAAATAAAATATTATTAAGTGAAAAGCCATCATACGGATTCTTTCTGCTAGAAAAAACAGGATTGCTAAATATTATTTTACCTGAAATAACTGCTCTAAAGGGAATAGATGAAGTTGAAGGGCAAACACATAAAGATAATTTCTATCATACACTAGAGGTATTAGATAACATAAGTAAGGAAACAGGCAATTTATGGCTGCGATGGGCTGCTCTTTTACACGATATTGGGAAAATGCCTACAAAAAAATTTAGCAGTAAAATTGGATGGACCTTTCATGGACATGAATTTGAAGGAAGTAAAATGGTATACAAAATATTTAAGCGATTAAAAATGCCATTAAATGATAAAATGAAGTATGTCCAAAAAATTGTTTTGTTAAGCTCAAGACCAATTGTATTAGCTCAAGAAAATGTTACTGATTCTGCAGTAAGAAGATTAATATTTGATGCTGGGGATAATATTGATGATCTTATGACACTTTGTGAAGCTGATATCACTACAAAAAATAAAGAACGTTTTAAGAAATACTTAGGAAACTTTAAAATTGTAAGAAACAAAATTATAGAAGTTGAAGAAAGAGATAATATAAGAAATTTTCAACCACCAGTTACAGGAAAAGAAATAATGGAAGCATTTAATTTAAAACCCTGTAAAGCTATTGGACAAATTAAAGAAGCCATTAAAGAAGCTATTTTAGAAGGTGATATTAATAATAATTATGATGACGCATATAATATTATGCTAAAAGAAGGAAAAAAACTTGGTCTAAGCACAAATGAAAAAAGATAATAAAAAGGTAATCTACTGGTTATTTACAGGTTGTGCATTAATTTTTATTATGGTGATTATTGGTGGAATCACTAGACTAACTCATTCAGGTCTTTCCATGCCAAGCTACAAATTAATTTCAGGTACAATTCCTCCATTAAATGAACAACAATGGAATGAAGCTTTTGAATTATATAAACAATATCCTGAGTATAAGAAACTTAATAGTAGCATAAACTTAGATGAATTTAAAGGAATATTCTTTTGGGAATGGCTACATCGATTTATTGGCAGAGTGATAGGTCTAGTTTTTGTTATTCCTTTTATGTACTTCATAATAACAAAACAATTAACCTGGCCAACAATAAAAAAAACCTCAATATTATTAATATTAGGAGGCTTTCAAGGATTTCTAGGATGGTATATGGTTAAAAGTGGCTTAGTTGATAGGCCTGATGTAAGTCATTACAGACTAGCNGCTCATTTAACTACTGCATTTATAACATTTGCTTACACCCTATGGGTTGCATTAGATTTAATTTTTCCCGATAAAAAGAACATAAATAGAGGATTTAGAAATACCATAAGAATTGGATTAATAATACTTCTCATTCAAATAATATATGGAGCNTTTGTAGCTGGATTAGATGCTGGTTTTGTTCATAACCATTGGCCTATGATGAGTGAAGGGAAATTTATGCATGAAACTGTATTGATAGANAAAANCCCTTTATATAAAAATTTTATTGAAGGAAAAAGCGGAGTGCAATTTATTCATCGTATTTTGGCATTCGTTGTATTAATTTCANTTATATTCATTTATNTAAAAGGNAAAATNTTAGCAATTTCAAAATATCAAATTAANGGNTTNAACTTACTAATGATNTTAGTTGGAATTCAATTATTACTTGGAGTATTAACTATCCTTCTTCAAGTTCCACTATGGCTTGGGGTTAGTCATCAAATAGGCGCTTTTTTACTGCTAGCATCCATGACATTTACTTTACATCGATTTAGCAAGTAACAAATTTTAATACATTTGTAATCAACAAAAAATATATGATTTATAGATTTAGGGTCATACTAGANAATGATACAGACGATNATNTTTTTAGAGATATTGAAATATATAAAACCAATTCTCTAGAAGAATTTCATGAAACGATTATTAANTCCTTTNGTTTNATAAATAATGAAATGGCNTCATTCTATATATCTGATAATGAATGGAATCAAGGAGAAGAAATATCACTTTTTAATTTTGGAGATGAAAGCAAAGAGACAAAACTNATGTCTAGTNTAGCAATTAATCAAGTAATAAATAATGAAAACAATAAACTTATTTATATATATGATTTTTTAAATATGTGGGTATTCCTTATTGAATTAATTGAAGTTGCAGAAGAAATAAAAGGGATCAACTATCCTAATATAATTTTTAGCAAAGGTGAATTGCCTGAAAAAGCACCTGAGAAAAAATTTGAATCTAAAAAAGATGGNATAGTAGATGATGAAGATTATGAAGGTTATGAAGATGATAATTATTANTAATAATTTTAAAAATGAGGTTCAAACTAAAATCTGATTTTTCTCCAACTGGAGATCAGCCAGAAGCNATTACTCAGCTTGTTAATGGAATTGAATCTAANGAAAAATATCAAACACTATTAGGTGTTACAGGATCAGGTAAAACATTTACTATTGCAAATGTTATTGAAAAAACACAAAAACCAACATTAGTATTAGCACATAATAAAACACTAGCTGCACAATTATATNCNGAGTTTAAANATTTTTTTCCNGAAAATTTAGTTGAATATTTTGTGTCATATTANGATTATTATCAACCNGAAGCCTATATTCCTTCTTCAGGTATTTATATTGAAAAAGACCTATCAATTAATGAAGAAATAGAAAAATTAAGACTTAGCACCACATCATCATTATTGTCTGGAAGAAAAGATGTAATTGTTGTTGCTTCAGTTTCATGTATTTATGGTATGGGAAATCCTGAACAATTCAAAGAAAATATTATTACTNTTGACATTAATAGCAGTATGTCAAGAACTGAGCTTTTGAATAAATTAGTTCAAAGCTTATATTCTAGNAATAATGAAGAATTCAAACAAGGAGTTTTTAGAATTAAAGGAGATACTATTGATGTTTTTCCAGCATATGCTGATTTTGCATACAAAATTCACTTTTNTGGAGATGAAATAGAAGAAATTGAGTCATTTAAAACAGANACTAATGANACTATAGATTCTCATAAATCTATTGAAATATATCCTGCAAATATATTTGTCACATCACCTAATCTTATTCAAAATGCTATTCTAGAAATTAAAAAAGATTTAATTAAACAATACAATTATTTTAGTGATTCCTNTAAGAATCTAGAAGCAAAAAGAATAAAGGAAAGAACTGAGTTTGATCTAGAAATGATACAAGAATTAGGTTATTGTTCTGGCATAGAAAACTATTCAAGATATTTTGATGGCAGAAAGTCTGGTAAAAGACCCTTTTGTTTAATAGATTATTTTCAAGATAATTTCTTAACAATTATTGATGAAAGTCATGTAACAATTCCGCAAGTCAGAGCTATGTACGGTGGTGATAGAAGTAGAAAAGAAAATTTGGTTGATTATGGNTTTAGACTTCCTGCAGCATTAGATAATAGACCTTTGAAATTTGAAGAATTTGAAAGTCTACAAAAAAATATAATTTTTGNAAGTGCTACACCAGCAGACTACGAGNTNTTAAAATGTGANGGNGTATATACAGANCAAATAATAAGACCNACAGGATTATTAGATCCAATAATAACTGTTAAGCCAATCAAAAATCAAATAGACGATCTAATCCATGAAATTCAAATTAGAATANCAAGAAAAGAAAAGATACTAGTAACAACACTAACTAAAAAAATGTCTGAAGAATTAACNAATTTCTTTAGTAAATTAAATNTTAAATGTAAATANATTCACTCTGATGTTGACACACTAGANAGAGTNGAAATAATGCAAGGTTTAAGAGAAGATNTATTTGATGTACTTATTGGAGTAAATTTATTAAGAGAGGGGTTAGACCTTCCAGAAGTTTCATTAGTAGCNATACTAGATGCNGATAAGGAAGGATTTTTAAGATCAAGTAGATCNCTCACTCAGACTATTGGTAGAGCCGCTAGACACATCAATGGTTCAGCAATACTATATGCCGATAAAATTACCAAGAGTATGAGTAAAACAATCAATGAAACAGAATATAGAAGAGAAAAACAAATTATTTATAATAAAAAGCATAAGCTATCTCCTAAAGCTATAACAAAAAAACTATCAAACCCTCTTAGCAAAAAGATTTTAAATCCTGAAGAAACATTTTACAATTTAGAGTCTAAAGATTTTGATCTAAATTCAAACAAAAAAGATATTGAAAAAGAAATAAGAAAATTTAGAAAGAAAATGGAAATAGCAGCAAAAAATTTAGACTTCTTAATTGCAGCTAAATACAGAGATGAAATAAAAAAATTAAAAAAAATACTTAAATCTAAATATTAATTAGAGCTTAAAACTTCTTGAACTTTATCAGAGGCTTCCTTAAATTCTGTTGCACTATAGAAATTTAATCCTGATGAATCTATTATTTCTTTTGCNATTTCAGAATTTGTTCCTTGAAGTCTAACAATAATTGGAATATCAATATCATCTTTCATGTTTTTATATGCATCAACTACTCCGTTAGCAACCCTATCACACCTAACAATACCTCCAAATATATTAACAAGAATTGCTTTTACATTTGGATCCTTTAATATAATCCTGAAAGCTGTTTCAACTCTTTCACTGTCAGCTGTACCTCCTACATCTAAAAAATTTGCTGGATCTCCCCCAGCCTGCTTAATTAANTCCATTGTAGCCATTGCCAGTCCTGCNCCNTTNACCATACAACCTACATTTCCATCCAAATCAACATAATTTAAANCAGCTTTTTTAGCTTCNACTTCAATTGGNTTNTCTTCCCTAANATCCCTTANTTCTAAATAATCTTGATGTCTAAATAATGCATTATCATCTATTGTAACTTTAGCATCAACCGCTAGAATTTTATCATCACTAGTTTTAATAACTGGATTTATTTCAAATAATGAGGAATCAGATTTNCTATATGCATCATAAAGTGACTTTACAAACNCCATCATCTCACTATGAGCATTACCNCTTAAACCTAGNTTGTCTGCTATAACTGATATTTCTTGATCACTTAATCCAGAATCAGGATCAATATCAATTGTATGGATTANATCTGGTGTATTTTCAGCTACAGATTCTATNTCNACACCACCTTCAGTGGAATACATAATCATATTTTTACTAGTCTGTCTATTTAATAAAACAGACATNTAGAATTCTTGAATTTCTGAAGCACCAGGATAATAAACATCTTCAGCTATTAAAACTTGGTGTACTTTTTTACCTTCTACTGAAGTTTGAGGAGTAANTAAATTCATGCCTATAATTTCAGAAGAAATTTCTCTAACTTCATCTATACTTTTAGCAACCTTTACTCCACCTCCTTTACCCCTACCGCCTGCATGTACCTGAGCTTTAATTACATACCAACTTGTACCAGTATCTTCAGTTAATTTTGTTGCTGCAGCCACTGCTTCATCAGCAGTAGATGCTACAATTCCTCTTTGTATATTAACTCCAAAACTATTTAAAATTTCCTTTCCTTGATATTCATGTAAATTCATAAAATTAATATTCTAAATATTAGAAAAACAAATGTAATAAACTTGGTGGTTTATGTNATAAATGGACAGACTAAATTTATAATTAATTTCAAACAATTGTGTATAATAATTTATCTTCGTATACACTATATTATAATAAAATGAAAAAGCTATTTTTTCAAGTACTTTTTGTTTCTCTATGTTTTTCATGTAAAAGCCAACTATCACCAATTAAAATGGCATTAGATTCTAGTAATGAGAAAATCTCTATAGTAACAAAAAATATATCCAATCATGACATTCAGATAAAACTATCTACAATCAATAATAAAAATCAAAAGAAAAAATTTAAAGATTATAATTACCATACAAATAAAAAAAATTATTTCTATCCAGCAAGTACAGTAAAACTTCCTATCACAATTTTTGCAATAGAGAAGTTAAACGAGAATCATTTAATAAACCTTGATACTAGATTTAAATTAGAAAATGATAGTATAATAACGACTATAAGAAAGGAGATTAATGAAATCTTAATTATGAGTAGTAATGAGTCATATAATAGACTTTTTGAATTTTTAGGACAAGATTATATTAATAGAAAATTAGATGAGAAAGGAATGAAAAAATCTAGAATATTTCATCGACTATCTACTGAGAATTCATCTGATACAAAAACAAGAAAAATTATATTTTATACAAAAGACTCATTAGTAATAGAATATCCAATTATTGAAAACAAAAAATTAAAGAATCTTAATCTTAATAACTTATTAAAGGGTGATGGATATATAGATATTAATGGGAATTTAATTTCTAAACCTATGAATTTTTCAAGAAAAAACTATTTACCTATAGATGAGCTTCATCATCTTACAAAACTTATTTTTTTTCCAGAAAAATTTAAGAATGGTTATAAATTAAATCTCAATAAAGAACAAATAGAGTTTATAAAACAATCTATGTCATCCACTCCAAAGGATATTGGCTATGATAGAGAAGAATTTTATGATTCCTATAGTAATTTATTTATCTATGGAGACACTACGGAAGTAAATTCTAATAAAATTAAAATATTTAATAAGATTGGATTTGCTTATGGACATTTAACAGAGAGTGCATTTATTAAAAGTGAGGGGAATTCTTTTATTCTTTCTGCAACAATAAAGGTTAATAATAATCGTATTTACAATGATGACAAATACGAATATGATGATATTGGTTTTCCATTTTTAGCAGAACTTGGAAGAGAAATACTTAAAATAGTAGAGTCAAAGTAATATATTTGGAACGATTATTGAATTAACTTAATAAGTTGAAAAGATTAATTAACATACTGTTTTTTTTAATCCTTAGTGTAAATTTTATTTATGCTCAAGAAAATCAACCTCCTGCAATTTCATCTGAAGGCGATGGAGTTTACTGCCCATTAACTCAGCAAAATATAACTACATCCTTCAATATAGAAGATCCTGATGACACTACTATGGATGCGCTTTATATTCAGATATCAACAGGATATATTTCAGGTGAAGATCAGCTAACACTAACAGGAACACATCCTAATATTGCTACTTCCTGGAGTAATCTTGAGGGTAAATTAGAAATTACAGGACCTGGAGGAAATCCTGCTAATATTTCAGATATTATAGCTGCAGTAAATGATGTAGTGTTTTTTAGTAGTAATCCTAATCCATCATCTAAAACATTTTCATTTACTATTGGAG